>CAJMMH010000030.1 GCA_905214365.1 uncultured bacterium | reverse complement strand
CATATGGTATGCCGGTCTTTTTTTGAGATTTGTATATTTTTTCTGTGAGAAAATCCATTTCTATTGTTATATTTTCATGCTATACTCCTTTCACACGGTCTGTTTCCGGCATGTGTTTCTTTGCTTTCACAGTCTGGCACAGGTTCTTTTTCGTTTCAAGGGCATCGCGATATCCGCATGCCTGATTTGTACAACTTTGATAAGAAAGGCGGATTACATCGTATTATGCAAACAATTGCGAAATGGGATATCTGGGAGCTGGAGCTTCCGGTTGCAGAAACATTTGACAATCCATTTCTTGACGTGGAGCTGCAGGCAGTTCTGACCTGCGGTGATCGATCCATTGTGATCGACGGCTTTTATGACGGTACCTCCGAAAATGGAAGCACACATATCTTCCATCTCCGCTTCTCTCCGATGGAGGAAGGAGAATGGCACTATAAGACAAGTTCTGACTGTGCTGCCCTAAACGGACTGGAAGGAGATTTCTGCTGCGGTCCTGCAGCTTCCCGCGGCGGACTGACGATTGATAAAACGGCCTGTCACTGGTTCGGACGGGAGGACGGCGGACATCAGTTTCTTGTCAATGACGGCTGGTTCCCGCACGCGGCGAATGGTCATTGGATTTCCTACGAGGACGTGGATTATCCGCAGCCTTCCGAAGCGGATATGAAGGAATTTATTGATATTCTCTCTGCTCACGGAGTCAACCTGATTGTTGATATGAGCCAGCTGTACGCAAGACAGGCTTCGATTACCGATCCCTCATTTGCGTGGCCCTGGAAGGTTGTTGACCCGGATACCAATCGGATTGACTGCGACCGGTTCAATCTTGATTTTTACCGCCGTTTTGAACGGACTCTCTCCTACTGTGCCAAAAAGGATTTGTTTTTTGCCGTAGAGCTGCTGTTTGACAACTCGACGGTCCGCCCGCTCGAATGGGCACACCATCCGCTCAATAAGGCAAACGGCGGCTGGCTTGATACGGGCAGCAGGCTTGGATGGGGACCGGTTTTCGATCTGACGAATGAAACACATAAAACCTATACGGAACGCTATCTGCGCTATACACTTGCGCGGCTTGCCCCGTACCGGAGCATCCTGTGGGAAATCGGCGGCGAAAATGCCAACCTCTCCCAGCTTCCGGACTGGATGCTGCCGGGCTGCGGCGTTCCAAATGAAACCGTTGCCTCCTGGTACAATTACTGGGGCACATTTATTAAGGAACATGATCCGTACAAACGACTCTGCACCTACGGAGACACTACATATCAGTCTCTGATGGTAACCGGTCCAGGCAATGACTGGGTTCTGACCCAGGATCCGCGCAATTATCCGCGCGAAGATATCAGGGATTATTACCGCGCCATGAATCAGGACGGCATCTGGTACTGGCAGTTTAACCGCCCGATGGTCATTGGCGAAATGAACAGCTTCAACAACGGTATCTACGGCAGGGAGCGCCGCATGTACTGGACGGCTGCCGCAAGCGGCTTCCATATGGGAAGAAGTGACCGGCATTTCGGTCTGATCGAAGATCATCAGCTGGTTGAGAGCAAAAAGTTCCTGCAGCATGCAGATGGGAAAAGCATATTTGAGAAGCCTGGTCTGCCGCCGATTTATCCGTGGCTTGCGATCCTGCGCCAGTTTATGGAAGAACATGTCTCCTACTGGAACATGGCTCCCGATCCGGCCTGCGTTCATTCCCGTGCCGGTGAACCCGGTTCCTATGAATCCTGGTGCCGCCCGCAGGCCGATGCAGATCCGTTCCATCCGGCGGCTGAGCCCGATCCTGCCTTCTGCCTGTCGGATCCCGGCGAAGAATACCTGGTTTACATGCCCTTCGGCGGCAGCGCTTCGCTTACGATTCCGGAGAGTGGAGATTATAAGGCTTGCCTGCTGAACCCGGTAACCGGCGAATGCACGCATTCTGTGGTTTCCGCATCATTATCAGAAACTACTCCCTGCCCGTACCGTTCAGCGGCTGGCGGCAGTCCGATATCCGGCATTCACGGTTCCATCACAGGCAGCAATGGTTCGACTGCCGGCTCTGGAGAATCAGGCAGCTGTTTCCGCCTGTTTTTACAGACTCCGGACGCAAATGACTGGGTATGGCATCTGAAGCGCATCCACAACAATGAGGAGGTTGCAAAATGATTTATCCGACAAGCAAACAGCCTTCACTGGCTGATGAAACCTTTGAGAAACCCGGTTCTGAATTCCGCGGTTCTCCATTCTGGTCCTGGAACTGCCACGTTACTAAAGAGCTGATTGATGATCAGATTCCGAAGTTTAAAGCAATGGGTATGGGCGCAGTGACTGCGCATCCGAGAGTTGGACTTGATCTGGAATACATGGGTGATGAATTTTTAGCGCGTATGAAGGATACCTGCCGCGAGGCAAAGAAACAGGATATGCGCGTGATTCTGTACGATGAAGACAATTTCCCTTCAGGCAACGCAGGCGGCCTGGTTACAATCCACCCCCAGTACCGCTCCCGCTACCTAAAGCTGACCAATGATGTACTTCCGGTATGGACCGCCGAGCAGACGGCAGCTGCTGTTTCAGAAGGAAAAACCGGATTTGCCGCTGGTTTCTGCATGAACCGAAAAGACTACGAGGACGCGCTTGCCTCAGGGCTTGAACCGGAGGGATACTATGTCTGCTCCTATCGTATTATCCTGGAAAACGGCTTTCTTGCCGATTACGAAAAGCTGGAGGAACCGGTTTCCGATCCGGACTCTGCCGCGGACAGTCCGACTGTTTTTGTGCGCATGTGCAATCTGTATCTCTGCGTGGATCCATGGAATGAACAGGAAATTCCTTACGTAGATACGATGAATCCAAAGGCGGTGCAGGAATTTATTCATGTGACGCATGAGCGGTATGAGAAAGCGCTCGGCGAAGATTTCGGCACAACTGCGTTTGCAATCTTTACGGATGAACCGCGCCTGCACAACCGCAATCTTCTCCCTTATCCGGAGTATGAGGGTAATACGACGCTCGCCTATACCGATGATTTTTCCGATACCTTTGCTGAAGCCTACGGGATTCCGTTCCTTGATATTCTTCCGGAGGTTCTGTGGGAGCTGCCGGACGGCCGCCCCAATACAATGCGCTACGCGTACAATGATCACCTGGCGGAACGGTTTGCATCTTCCTACAGCGACCAGATCGGCGCATGGTGTGAAGCGCACGGTATTGCGTCAACCGGCCATCTTCTGTCGGAGCGCACGCTGTTCCAGCAGACATACCGTCTGAGTGAAGCGATGCGCCAATACCGCTCTTACCAAATCCCCGGTATTGATATCCTGTGCGGCGATCTGGAGTATTCGACTGCCAAGCAGGCGGTCAGCGTTGCGAGACAACTGAACCGCGAGGGCGTTATCAGCGAGCTGTACGGCGTCACCAACTGGGATCATACCTTTAAGGGGCACAAGCTTCAGGGCGACTGGCAGGCGGCACTTGGCATCACGCTGCGCGTCCATCACCTGTCCTACATGTCGATGGCAGGCGAAGGAAAGCGCGATTGGCCGGGTTCGATCTTCTATCAGTCTCCATGGTACAAAAAATACGAAGCAATTGAAACGCACTTTGCCCGCCTGAATACCGCGCTGACCCGCGGCCAGGCAAAGATCCGAATCGGCGTAATCCATCCGGTGGAATCATACTGGCTGTATCTTGGAAACAACGCGCAGACTCAGGAAATCCGGGAGCAGATGGATACGGACTTTGAGGATCTGATCCGCTGGCTGATTTTTGATTCTCTTGATTTTGATTTTCTGTGCGAGTCTCTGCTTCCGCAGCTGGCCAATCCGGATCAGTTTGCCGCAGACGCCGAAACAGAAACCGGAACCGCACCGTCGCTTTCAGTCGGCGCCATGAAGTATGATATCATCCTGGTTCCAGATCTGAAAACCATGCGCCGTACAACGCTTGAACTGCTTGAAGCCTTTTCCTCTGCCGGAGGCACCGTTTTGTTCGCCGGGCAGGTTCCTTCTCTGATTGACGCAAAACCTTCCGAAGAGGCCGCCGCGCTTTCTGAAAGCTGTGTCTGCGTTCCGTTCCAGCGCCATGCGATTCTTCGCGCGCTTGAACCATTCCGCGAGGTACGCATTCTCACGCCGCAGGGCAGCCATGCCAGCGATCTTCTGACGCAGATGCGCACGGATGGCAGCGACCGTTTCCTGTTTGTCTGCCATTCCGAAGATAAAACGGATAATGTCAACCGGGAAGAAAAACGGGTGATCGAGGTCAAAGGCTCATGGAATCCGGTTCTTTACAATACGATGACCGGCGCAATCACGCCGCAGCCTGCTTCGGTGCAAAATGGCTGGACAAAGATTCCTGTCACGCTGTACGCGGAAGACAGTATCCTGCTGAAGCTGCAGCCGGGCAAGCCTGCCATTGCCGCAGATACCTCATTCGGCAGCAATTTCCGCATTGTTCCAATCTGGGAACAGGAACGGATGGGAATGCCGCTTCGCGTGCCGGAGCGCGTCCTGCTGTCTGAGCCGAATGTCCTGCTGTTAGATACGCCGTATTACCGGTTTGATGACCGGGAATGGAACCGCCCGACTTACTGTCTGACGGTAGAAACCGAGTATAAGCGCCGTCTGCGCATTCCGAACACACAGCCTTATCGTCAGAAAAATACAGCGCCGAAGGGAACGCTCAGTCTGCGCTACGAGATTTATTCCGAAACCGACAGCAGCTCCATCCTCGCTTCGGAACAGATACACGAATCACTGCTGGCTCCAACCGCGGAAAACGCCCGTTTTGCAAACGGCCAGATCGGACTTGCACTGGAATACCAGCCGGATTCTGAAATTCTGTGGAACGGAGAGCCGGTCGTTTCCGGCAGCCAGGCGCCGGATTTTACCGGATATTTCGTGGATTCCTTTATCCGCACCATTGCGCTTCCGCCATTAAAGAAGGGCTGGAACTGCCTGGAGATCCGCTATCCGTTCGGCGCGAAGAGCACCGTCGAGCCCTGCTATCTGCTCGGCAATTTCTCGGTTCGTCTTGCCGGGGCCGCTGCCGTTGTCGGCGCTCCTGTGACTGCTCTCATTTATGGAGATATCACCAGACAGGGGCTTCCGTTCTACACCGGAAACGTAACCTACATTCATTCCTTCGCTGCTGACAAGGACGCAGACTGGCAGCTGGAGGTTCCGTACTACGACGCGCCTGTGCTTGACGTTTCACTGGACGGAAACCCTGCCGAAATGATCGCTTTTGCTCCGCACCGTCTGGATCTCGGTCATGTATCCGAAGGCGGACATACGATTTCCGTAACTGCATATGGCAACCGGTACAACTGCTTCGCTCCGCTCCACAACTCGGACCGCGGTTACAAGTGGTACGGTCCGGTATCGTTCCGCACCTCCGGTTACCAGTGGACAGACGAATACCGGATCAAACCATTCGGCATTCCGGATCACCCGTATCTCAAACAAATCTAAGAGTGACGATCACTCCTGCAATCCCGTTTCTGTCCCTCCGTACGCGCTGCATACGGAGGGACGGAGGCTCACTGTCCAAAATGAATTTTTCCGCAATCCGATTTCCACTTTCCGCATGATTTCCACTTCTCTGCATGTCGTCAAGCAGAGACAGGTGCAGTATGTGCGAAATCCGTTTTTTATGAAAGGAGCATGTATATATGACAGATTATAGTTATACCCCTCTTTTCCTGACCAGAGACAAGATTCCCTGGTTTCCTGTGATGGGTGAAATGCATTATTCCAGATATCCGAAGGCTTACTGGAAGGAATCGCTTTACAAGATGAAAGCGGGAGGCGTTGACATTGTTTCCTGCTATGCCGTCTGGATTCACCATGAGGAACGTGAAAATCAGTTTGACTTCTCCGGTGACCGGGATCTTCGCGCGTTCCTCGAAGCCGCAAAAAACTGCGGGCTGAAGGTGCTGCTGCGCATCGGCCCATGGGTGCACGGAGAAGTCCGAAACGGAGGTTTTCCGGACTGGCTGCTGCAGAAACAGATTCCGCTGCGCTGCAATGATCTGAAATATCTAGCATATGTGAAACGTTACTACGGGCAGCTGGCTGCACAGGCAAAGGGATTGCTGGAAAAGGACGGCGGCCCTATCATCGGTGTTCAGATTGAAAATGAATACGGACATGTCGGCGGGTCTGCCGGAGACAGCAGCGAGCAGCATATGCGCACGCTCCATTCGCTTGCGCTTGAAGTCGGATTTGACGTTCCGCTGTTTACGGCAACCGGCTGGGGCTGCGCGGCAATCGGAGATATGCTTCCGGTTATGGGCGGCTACTGTGACGCGCCCTGGGATCAGCGCCTGACCGAAATTGAGCCGTCCGGAAACTTTATCTTTACTCCTGAACGGAATGACAGCAACATCGGCAGTGACCTGGAATTCGGTCACGGCATCATGTTTGATCTAACAAAGTTTCCGTTTCTGACTGCTGAACTCGGCGGCGGCCTGCAGGTTACGCACCATCGCCGTCCGATTGCCCGCGGAACTGACGCTGCCGCCATGTCCCTGGTAAAAATGGGAAGCGGCTGCAGCCTGCTTGGCTACTACATGTACCACGGTGGCACCAATCCGGACGGAGTTCTCTCCACGCTTCAGGAATCGCGCGCAACCGGTTATCCCAACGATCTTCCTGTCAAAAGCTATGATTTCAACGCTCCGATCCGCGAATTCGGACAGCTTTCCGACGGCTGGCGGGAAATCCGCATGCTTTCCCTGTTCCTGCACGATTTCGGCAGTTCCTTCTGTCAGATGCTCCCGCATTTTCCTGAAGACAATCCGACGCATCCGGCTGATCAGACACACCTGCGCTATGCTCTGCGGCATGATGGCCATTCCGGCTACCTGTTTGTAAACAACTACCAGCGCAGACACGAAATGGCCGCTCACCGACAGGTTTCTCTTTCGGCAGTTCTCGATACGGAAACTATTTCATTCCCGCCGTTTGACGTAAAGGACGGAGAATATTTCTTCTTCCCATTCAATCTGCCGTTAAAGAACGGAGCAGTCTTAAAGTCCGCGCTTGCGACGCCGCTTTGCTGCCTGAACGGCGATACCTGGGTCTTTTACGGGGACCGCGATCCGCAGTTCTGCACCGAAGGCGATCTGACCGGCATTACGCTGCTTTCTCTGAGCAGAGCGGACGCGCTGAACGCATCCAAGGTAACGCTTGATCGGGATTACCTGATGATCTGCGACGCCGACCTGATCCCGATGGAAGACGGGATCCACATCCAGGGAACAAATGAAACCGTCTGCCTGCGCACCTTCCCGCCGCTTCCAACCGCTCCGGCCGGTTTCCAAGCTTCGCTCGAGGATGGATTTGGCGTATACCGGAGGACGTTTTCTGACTTGCTTCGACCTGCCCAGGCTCCGGTTTCTGTCGGAATTGAAGAAATTGTTCAGGGAACGGACATTGTGAGAGAAGTGGTTGATTCCAGAATGGCAGGAATTGCTGGTTGTTCCAACGGCATCAACGAATCTGCTACCGGCTCTGCCAGCCGAACTGTCGGAAGCGCTGTTTCTGAATCAAAGGTTCCATTCCGGATTATTGATGAAATTCCGGCGGATTATCCACGGGATGGTATTATTTACCGGCTTTCTATCCCCCGAATTGCCGGTCTTGCCGGTGGACAGACTCCCAGTCAGAAATCTGTCGGCCAGATGCCGCAGGAACCGGCTGCAATCGGTCAGCCGCGGCTGATTGACCTGTTTCTGGAGTTTGACGCAATCTGCGACCGTATGGAAATCTATCAGGATCAGTCGCTGATTTCCGACGCGTTTTATACCGGTCAGAAAATCATGCTCGGCCTGAAGCGGTTTGCTTATCCGAACGAGCTGTTGATTAAGGTATTCGCTTATCACGACGATATCCCGCTTTACCTGGAGAAATATCCGGAGGTGGAAAACCATACGGCGTGCTCGCTGAAGGCAATCCGCATCATTCCGCAGTGGGAGATTGTAATTTCGGGCATTTGAAAAATCTGCTTGTATACAAACAACATACCGGCTTCTGATCATTTTCGATCAAAAGCCGGTATCTTTTTATCATTTATAACAGGCACTGAATGCAGGTCTCTTCCATTCCAGGCAATATATTATACACAGCTTTTTTCATATTCATCCGTTCCTCTTTTGAAGCAGGAGGACTTCCTTGCTTCGGGTCAAGCGGATATTCGCAATTCGCTTCGCTACTTGCTCATAACCAAATAACTGCTTCGCAGTTTATCAGGAGGGGCTTGTACCCCTCCTGATACAAGCAAGTCCCCACCCACTGCTTATTGCTCTTCGCAATGGAAGCAGGGGCCTTCCTTGCTTCGGTTAAAATCAATTGACAATATGTTCTATATACCATACAATAAAGCCAAGAATGGAGAACCTATGAAAATATTAAAACAATACAAAGCAGAACAAATGAAAGAACCAAACTGTTATATCGACCTGCATGTTCATCTGGACGGCGCGATTGCTCCGGCTATTGCCAGAGAGCTGTCCCGTATCCAGAAAACGCCGCTTCTGCCGGACTCAGACGATGAGCTTTCCAGGCTCCTGACGGTTCCTGGCGGATGCCGGAACCTGACTGAATTTCTTCAGCGGTTTGACCTTCCGATTTCGCTTCTTCAGACGGAAAACAGCATCTCGGAAGCTGTTTTTCTGGTGCAGGAAATGCTTCGGTCGCAGCACATCATCTACGCAGAGCTGCGTTTTGCTCCGCAGTCCTTTCAGCAGCGCGGACTGACACAGGAGCAGGCTGTCCGTGCTGCCCTTCGCGGTCTGGAACGATCCCCGCTCCCGTGCAGCCTGATCCTGTGCTGTATGCGCGGTCCCGGCCTGGAAGAAGCAAACCGTGAAACAGTACGGCTGGCCAGGGAGTATCTGGTTTCCGGAAATGGAGTCACGGCTCTTGATCTGGCCGGAGCGGAAGGACTGTTTCCAACATCTGATTACCGCGATTTGTTTGCCCTTGCCTCTCAGCTTAATGTTCCATTTACGCTGCACGCCGGAGAAGCAGCCGGAGCCGACAGTGTCCGCTGCGCGATTGAAATGGGCGCGCAGCGTATCGGACATGGCGTACGGATTGCCGGTGACGCGGATGTGCGGGCGCTTGTTGCCCGGCTTGGCATCCCGTTGGAGCTCTGCCCGACCAGCAATTTCCAGACACGCGCTTTTGAAGATGAAGCGCATTATCCGCTGATTGATTTTCTGTCGCAGGGAATCCACGCAACGCTGAATACCGATGATATGGCTATCTCCGGCACAACGCTTGCCCGCGAATTTGCATGGGCGAGGCAAACGCTCAGACTCACTGCCAGTCAGCAGAAAATACTGCTTCTGAATGCGGCTGAAGCGGCATTCACAGATACCGAAACAAAACACAACCTGATAAAAATAATTGAATCCGCTTACCACATCTGATATGGCATGTGTTTCGCTAACAGAACAGTAACGAAGTGTTCCGATAACACTTAAAGCGTCCCAGTATCGCTATCTGACGCTATCTGCCAGCAGGAAATGTCCGCTTTCGAGCGCCGCATTTCCTGCTGTTTTTTTATCTTCCCCGTTCCGGAACTGTGTCGGAGTCAGATGCATGTATTTGCGGAATTGCCGGTTAAAGTAGCTGATGTTGTTATAGCCTGCTTCTGCCGCAATCCCGCCGATGTCCTTTCCGCTTTCCCGCAGCATCCCGGTCGCTGCGGCAATCCGGCAGGAATTGAGGTATTCAATTACTGACATCCTGGTAACAGAACGGAATACGCGGCACATATGGCCTTCGCTGACATGAAACCGCTCCGCAAGCTCCGACAGTACAACTGGCTCGCTGTAATTTTCCCTCAGCCAGATCAGAATGGAGCGGATCAGCGCTGCCTGCTCGCTTTTGCGGCTGTCTTCCGCTTCCCCGGACGCATGGCGAATCAGTTCATACCAGATCCGGAAAAGCTCTGCCTTCAGCAAAAGCTCCGCGCCTGGCCCGCCGTTTTGAAACTGCAGGCGGATCTTTTCCAACGCTTCCCGGACACTGCTCCCCCATCCATTTGTCCCGTCAATCCGCACTGGAACCTGCAGACGTCCTGATAATACCGGATCAATATCCTTCTGCTGGATCCGGTCGCTGACAAAGCTGCTGATAAATGCCGGTGAAAATACAACAGCAAAGAAAGAAAAGTCCGCCCCCGTTTCCGCCGATGCTGAATGCAGACGGTTCGGACGGACAAAAATCACATCGCCGGTATTTGCTTCCCAGCTGCTCTGATCCACATGGACAACTGCCTGTCCCTTTGTCACCACCAGAAACTCAATTTCATCATGCCAGTGACAGCTGACGCGCTCCGGAAAGCATGGATCGGTCTCCATGTCATGTACCATCAGCGGAAGCATTGCCGTTCCGTGCGGCAGCAGCTCTCTCAGGCTTCCGTTCTGCGCATCTTCCCTTCGTTTTCCCTGCGGTGCGGACACATTCTGTTTCTCCATGTTTTTCCCTCTTTCATTTGCTATGTACTCTCGCAAATTCAGGTACAGCGAGATTCCGGGAGCACATTTGTTTTTATCAGGATTGTGTTAATACTCATCTGTTTTGTTAAAGATTTTTTCTGTTTCAGTCAGTATATTTTTATTATACACGATTTTCCCAATAATACAATCGTGACGGAGGAGTTATGATTTTTACTGAACTTCATAACAGCCTTTCTATCCGCAGAAAGACTGAAATGCTTCTGATTGAACCGTGGGGAAAGGATTCCCTGCGTGTCCGCGCAACGCAGTATCCGTCATTTACCGGACGGAACTGGGCTTTAAGCGAAGAGGTTTTGGCAGACGGCAGAAATGCCTCGGTTGTGATCGAAGGCTCTGAGCGCGCTTCTATCGAAAACGGCAGACTGAAACTCACAGTCAATGCGGCCGGTGTCCTTTCCTTTTTCCGCGACGGCGTCATGTTCCTGCGGGAATACTACCGCAGCTACTTCGGTACAGAAAGCAAAGAAAGCTCCTGTCTGAAGATTATTAACCGCGATTACAAGCCGATCATCGGCGGAGACTACACAATCACAGTCCGTTTTGAAAGCAATGACGGTGAGAAGCTGTTCGGCATGGGACAGTATCAGCAGCCGTATCTGGATCTGAAGGGCTGTGTGCTGGAACTGGCACAGCGCAATTCCCAGGTCAGCATTCCGTTTGCTGTTTCCAGCCTTGGTTATGGATTTCTCTGGAATAATCCGGCGGTCGGCCGCGCGTCATTTGGAAAAAACTATACCGAATGGCAGGCGCAGGCATCCAAGGAGATTGATTACTGGGTAACCGCTGCCGACGGCCCGGCTCAGATCGTAGAAAATTATACGGCTGTTACCGGACGCGCTCCGGTAATGCCGGAAAATCTCCTCGGCCTCTGGCAGTGCAAGCTTCGCTACCGTACACAGGATGAGGTACTTTCCGTTGCGCGCCGCTACAAGGAACTGGGGATTCATCTTGATGTAATTGTGATTGATTTCTTCCACTGGACCAAACAGGGAGACTGGCATTTTGATCCGGTCTACTGGCCAGATCCGAAGGCAATGTGCGATGAGCTTCACGCAATGGGAACAAAAGTCATGGTTTCCGTATGGCCGTCCGTAGACCGGAAAAGCGAAAATTTTGAAGAAATGCTGGAGCGCGGCTATCTGATCCGCACCGAGCGCGGCAGCATCCAGACCTATGATTTCCAGGGCGACTGTCTGGAAATCGATGTCACCAATCCGGAAGCCCGCGCATTTATCTGGGAAAAATGCAAAAAGAATTATTACGATTACGGCATTGATATGTTCTGGCTGGATAACGCGGAGCCGGATTACGCGGTTTATGACTACGATAATTACCGCTACATGCTTGGCTGCGCGCTGGAGGTCAGCAACATTTATCCCCAGAAATACGCGCAGGCATTCTGCGACGGACTTGCTTCCGAAGGACAGACCGAGATGCTTCATCTGGTACGAAGCGCCTGGGCAGGCAGCCAGAAATACTCTACATTAGTATGGTCCGGCGATGTGCAGAGTACCTTTGAATCCTTCCGCGACCAGCTGAGCGCCGGTCTGAATATAGGCCTTGCCGGTATTCCGTGGTGGACGACCGACATCGGCGGATTTATGACCGATGACTGGCAGGACCCGGCTTTCCGCGAGCTTTTGCTGCGCTGGTTTGAATTTGCGGTCTACTCTCCGATACTCCGCATGCACGGCGACCGCGGCCCGCACGATATCCCGCCGCTGTCTGATCTTGAATACGGCGGAGGCAGTCTCTACACCGGCCATGACAACGAGCTGTGGAGCTACGGCGAAGAAGCGTTTGCTATTATGAAGCAGCAGCTAGATACCCGTCTGGCCTTAAAGCCGTACATCCATTCCCTGATGGAAGAGGCAAGCAGAACCGGCGCGCCGCTTTTACGCACAATGTTTTATGAATTTCCGCAGGATCCTGCATGCTGGGAGCTTGACGACCAGTACATGTTCGGCTCTGACTACCTGGTTGCCCCAATCTTACATGCCGGTCAGCGGGAACGGAACGTTTACCTGCCGGCAGGCACCTGGGAAAATGTAAGAACCGGCGAACTCTGCGAGGGCGGCCGCACGCTTCTGTGCGAAGCGCCGTTGGAAGCGATTCCGGTATTCTGCAGGAGCAAGTAAGCTTATAGTGATCCTTCCGCTGCGGTTTCCTGTATTGTCCAGAGCGTGTCTGCAAAAGATTTCCGCAGCAGCGGAACAGCCGGGATACATGTTTTTTCGCATGTACCCCGGCTGTTCGTATTTCCTTTACATTGCGGCTTTGCGCCAACCGCCGCTTTGCGAAACAGTCAGCGAATGAAATTCGTTGAAACTTCCTTTTTGGTATCCGGAAGCGCAATTCCTGCTTTCTTTCCGGCCTCAAAGCATTTCAGCATCCATGCCATATTTTTAGCCGCGTTGCGCATAGTCTGCAGTCCTTCCAGATCCTGTTTTACTTCTTCCGGCTTATTTCCATGTACCATTGACCAGTAGGTAGAACCAACGGTCGGCATCTGGCTGATTCCGAAATACTTGTTCAGAACATCCAGGGACGCCGTTGTTCCGGCACGTCTTGCTGACGCGACTGCCATGCCCGGCTTGAAGCGGAATGCCGCGCCGCCGCTATAAAATGCCCGATCCAAAAATGACAGAATCCGTCCGCTCGGATGCGCATAATAAACCGGCGTACCGAATACAAAACCGTCCGCTTCCCATGCTTTCTTTACGAACTCATTGACGCCGTCGTCATTGAAAATACATCCTTTTCCGCTTTGACATCCGCCGCAGCCCAGACAGTCTCTGAGCGGCTGCGCGCCAGTCTGGATGATTTCATAATCAATCCCCTCTTCGTTCAGTGTTTTTCCAAATTCCTCCAGTGCTGTCCAGGTACATCCCTTCTGGTTTGCACTTCCGTTTACAAGCAATACCTTCATTGCTTCCACTCCTTTCTGTTTGTCGGTTACTGTTCCTGCTTTCCGTGACCGGCTCTGATTTTTCTGGTTACTTTGCCGCAATTTCCGCTCCCTTCAACTGCTCATTCGCCCAATTCATCACGTACTCTCTTGTCAGATCAAACGATGCGCCGCCGACGGAAAGGAACGCTTCAATAAATGTGTCATGATCGTATGCATCTCCCAAAAGCTCCTGCACATCCGCTTCCAGATCTTTGATCTGGAAATATCCGACCGGATAGCTCAGAATCACTGCCGGTTCTGCCAAGAAACCATCGTACATATCCTGCACATCCTCGGTGCTGTCCAGTTCAAAATAGTCGTTCCACAGATCAAAAACATCATCAACCGTCCATCCACCGTAATTGATGCCAATATCAGTCATCGCTGACAGCAGATAGTTGATTTCCTGATCCAGAAATATTATCTCTGCCATATTATCATAGCAGTCCCAGTGATCCAGAGACAGTTCAGCTGCATAGTCCGCCCAGCCTTCTGTATATCCCAGATTGGAAATCAGTCCGTTTAACGGATGCCAGCCCTGCTGCTTGATATAATTGCTGTAATACAGATGACCCGGATACCCCTCATGCGCTAACGTTACATACAACATACCGGGATCATCCCCCAATGTATCCGGATTCAGGAAAATCAGGTTTGTCTCATCATTATCATCCTGCGGTGTCAGATAATACGCAAGAACGCTGTCGCTTCTGAGCACGTCAGGCAGTTCGCTGACCTGATAGCCCGGATCCTGAATCGGCGCAAACGTTTCCTGTGTATAGTCGCGCAGACTGTCCAGAATTTCTGTATAAGACAGATCCGGGAATCCATAATCCCAGTTAATATAATGATCGTACACTGTATCATCCTGCATCAGGTCAATCATTCTGTCTACGCTTTCATCCAGCTTTTCCGACAAATAATCATACAATGCTTCCGCTCCCATAGAAACACCCGCATATTGCTCGATCAGATACTCGTAATACGTATCTCCGCCTTCCACACCCGCAAGACCTACCCATTCGTCCAGCGTATTCTGCCATTCTTCCAGCTGCGCTTTCAGCTTTTCAAATGCCGGATTTACACTGCTTTCAACCAGCTGCCGGTTCTGTTCTGAAAATGCGTTTCTCTCTTCTGCTGTCAGGAAAGAGGCGGCCGCCAGCTTTTCATCAAATCCATCAATAAAAACGTTGCTGTCTCCGTTTATCAGTTCGTCGATATACTCCAGATTGACCTTCAGCATATACTTTGACGGCGTAATCTCATACTCCGCGTCCGAATTGGTGTACTCAATCGCATAATCAATATAGTTCGGAATATCGGCAAGGAACTTCAGATAATCCTCAATATCCTTTTTTTCAATAAAAAGATAGTTTTCAAAATTATTGGCAAGCGAATTGACGATGCCATTGGAGCCTCCGATCATCGAAGAAAGATCTGCGGTATCCGCATACTTTTCATACTGCTCCCAGCTCTCCAAAAGCTTATCATACAAAATCTTCTGCTGCTCCGTCAGCTGCTCCCGGTCAAACTGCAGAAGCTCTTCTTTTTCCGCTTCCTGTTCTTTCAGATACTCCTGCATCGCCTCTTCGTCATACTCGGTATAATCAGTCAGTGTGTAATTGTCGATTGTAATGCCATATGTTTCCGGATGCTCCAGCGAAAAATGGATGAAAAACGGATCTGCGTTCAGCGTCTCCACATACACCCGATCCAGAAACTGATTAAACGCCTCCTGCTCATCTGCTTCTCCCGCTGCCGCCGGAATTGATCCCATTGTCAGACAACCGCTCAGTACCAGCATTGCCGCACGAAATTTTCTTTTCATTCATTGCTCCTTTCCT
>CAJMMH010000029.1 GCA_905214365.1 uncultured bacterium | reverse complement strand
AAAAACGACAGCCGGACGTCCGGAAATTTCCTTTACATCCGATACCAGATCACCGTCAGGATAATCCCGGCCAGAAGAAATCCCGCGCCGACAAGCAGCGTCGATACCTGACTCTTTGTATGGGATTTTCTTTTTTCCTGCTTTTCGACCTTATATTCGTAGTAGTTTCCCGTTTCGCCTCCACCGAGAAACGGAATCAGGAAATGCGCGCCGCGCCGGACGGCATAGGAAAAAATATCAAACATACCGGTGGTCGATACCCAGGCCAGCGCGCCGAAGCACAGATACAGCATTGCGGTCACGGAAACGCCGTTGCATACCGCAAGCAGACGGTCCGCCGCCGGCATTGCTTCCCCGGAAAACGCGCCCTGCGACGCCATAATTCCGGCCGATACGGCAAGTCCCGCCCCAATCTGCAGTCCATAGCGGATCAGCTTCTTTTTTTCCATTTAGATTCCTTTCATCTGCTCCTGGTAGCGCGCGAACTCAGACTCGCTGCAGTGAACGAAATGTCCGGACGCGACCTCTCTGAGCGACGGCTTTTCTACAGAATAATCATGCTCCTTTAACGGAACATACGCGATTCTCTGCCTCTGCTTTTCGTAATGCGGATCGGGCAGCGGAATCGCGGACAGCAGGGACTTTGTATACGGATGAAGCGGATGCGCGAACAGCTCATCGGAATCCGCAAGTTCAACCAGCTTTCCAAAATACATAACGCCGATGCGGTCGGAAAAATACTTAACAACTGACAGGTCATGAGCGATGAACATAATCGTCAGCCCCATCTTATGACGCAGATCATCCAGAAGATTGATGACCTGTGCCTGGATGGATACATCCAGCGCGCTGACCGGCTCATCGGCAATAATCAGCTCCGGGTTCATGATAACCGCACGCGCCACGCCGATACGCTGGCGCTGTCCGCCGGAGAACTCATGGGGATAGCGGCCCGCGTGCTCGCGCACCAGTCCTACCATCTCCAGTACCTCATACACTTTCTGATCAATCTTTGCCTGATCCTTTTCCCCGCGGATCATCAGGCCCTCGGCGATAATCTGGCGTACTGTCATACGGGGATCAAGGGACGCGATCGGATCCTGAAAGATCATCTGGATATCCGTTACGGCGCGATGGCGCTTCTGGTCTGCCTGTGCCGCGCGGATTTCCTTCTTCTGCGCCGCGATATACGCTTCGGTTTCCTTTTTCTTTTTCTTCAGCTCATCGGAGGACGCACCAGACTTTTTCAGCGCGTCATACGCGGCCTTCGCCTCTTTGATATTGTTCCGGTAAGAACCGGTACCTGCGGCGATTCGCTCTCCCTTGAAGTATACATTTCCGGAGGTAATGTCATACAGTTTGATGATGGAACGGCCGGTTGTCGTTTTTCCGCATCCGGACTCTCCTACCAGGCCGAATACCTCTCCCTTTTTAATTTCAAAGCTGACATCATCCACTGCCTTGTTTTCTTTAAAATACTGGCACAGATGCTCAACCTTCAGCAGAGTTTCTCCATTTTTTTCAGGCATTGACTGCGCCTCCTTTTCTCTTCATTCTCTCAATCCGGTCTGTAATCATCTTCGGAATCTCCACCTTCGGCGCGTCCGGATGAAGCAGCCAGGTTGCCGCTGAATGCGTATCGCTGATCCGGAACATCGGCGGCTGCATCTCGAAATCAATCTGCAGCGCGTACTTGTTGCGGTCTGCAAACGCGTCGCCGACCGGTGGATAGATCATGTTCGGAGGAGTGCCCGGAATTGCCTCCAGACGCTCATTGGTATCGACATCAGGCATTGCAGACAGCAGCGCCCAGGTATACGGATGCGCCGGGGAATAGAAGACATCGTCTGCCGTACCGGTCTCGACAATCTTTCCCGCGTACATAACCGCAATCCGGTCTGCCATGTTTGCAACAACACCAAGATCATGGGTAATGAAGATGATCGACAGGTGGCGCTTCGCCTTCAAATCATTAATCAGCTCCAGAATCTGCGCCTGAATGGTAACGTCAAGAGCGGTTGTCGGCTCGTCGCAGATCAGGATATCCGGGTTTGCGGCCAGGGCAATCGCAATAACAATACGCTGTCTCATACCGCCGGAAAACTCAAACGGATACTGGCGGTAGCGCTTTCTCGGATCGGAAATTCCAACCTCTTCCAGAAGCTTTAACGCCTTGTACTTTGCCATTTCCTTTGTCACCCTGCTGACAACGCCGGACGCGTTTTCCTTGAAAAACAGAATCAGGTCTTCCGTTTCCGCTTCAAAATTGCGGTTCTTCTCGGCTGCAAGCAGCTCTTCATAATGCGCCTGCAAACGGTCAAACAGATCGCGTACTGTGTCCTGCGCCAGCTCCAGGTCAACCGCAGTGGACGGCGTTACCTTCCATGTCGGCTTCTTGCCGCGCGCAGTCAGACGATCATACTTCGCCTGCTGTTTTTTATGCTTCTTAGCCGCAGCCGCGTTCTTGCCAATGCCGCCGAAATACGTCTCCAACGAGCTTCTCAGGCTGCCGGCGAAGGTCCATGCAAGACCGTCCTTGTGGATCTGCAGACGGTCAATCGACGCTTCCACAGCGCGGACCATCTCTTCCGCCGCATCCTTACAGGTCTTCTGATCCCAGGAATCGCCGTCAAATACTGCGCGCTTTGCGCGGATCACGGCAAGCGCTTCTTTCTTTTTGTCTGCCGACTGCTTTGCGCTCCATGCCAGCGCCTTTGCCGCCTGTTCGCAGAACTCAGTCAGAAAATTCTCGGACAGATACTTCCGCATCATCGCGTTCATCTCGGCGACCGGCATTGTCTTCGGAATTTCTTTTCCGGAAAACGCCGCATAGTAACCCATGCTGAAGAAATCCGGCGTTTCTTTTTCCATTGCCTTTGTGAGAATCGTCTGCAGCGTGCGGAGCTGCTCTGCCGATTTGCTATAATTCTTGTTCTTCACATCGCCGGAAATTGCCGCCGTCAGCGCGTCCGCTGCCGCATTCAGTGCTTCCGCGTCCCCGCTCACCACATAGTCGTTGACCGTCTGCTTTGCCATACGCGCAATTTCCTTTAACGTATACTTCGGATCGTCGAGCGCCTTCTTTTCAATATGGAAAAGCGCGTACCCGATATCGTCAAGCGCCTCGGTTGCTGCATCGTGCGCCGTGTTGTACGCCTGCTCCAGCTCGATATGCTTAAACTCAAACTTATCAAACTTCTGGCAGAGCTCATGCGCCTTCTGCGCATCGCAGCCTGCCTGCGCCATTGTCTTTTCCAGAAGCGCCAGTGTTGAATTGAACGCCTCGCGGCTTGCCTTCTGATGCGCCTTGCCCTTTAACAGCATCGCCTCCGTCAGCTGCTTTCCGACACGCATGATCGGATTCAGGCTGGACAGCGGATCCTGGAAGATCATCGCGATCTTATCTCCGCGGATACGGTAAAAATCATCCTCACCGATTTTCAGCAGGTCCATGCCGTCATAAATGATAGAACCGCCCTCGATGATCGAGTTTCCGGCTAAAATACCGAGAATCGCTTTGGAGGTAACGGACTTTCCGGAACCAGACTCTCCGACAATCGCCAGCGTTTCTCCCTTATTTAAATCAAAACTGATATTTCTGACTGCCTGTACCTTTCCAGCCGGTGTGCGGAAGGATACAACCAGATTGTTTACTGAAAGTTTCTTTTCCATCGCTTAATCCTCCGTTCCTCTCAGGGATGGGTTAAATGCATCCCGCAGTCCGTTTCCAAGCAGGTTGAAGGAAATCATCAGCAGGGAAATATAAATTGCCGGGAAGAGAATAACATGCGGATAGGTTGTCAGCATGGAAGTTCCCTGCGACAGCATGGTTCCGAGAGACGTCATGTTGGACGAATCCAGGTTTACAATGCCCAGATAGGTCATGTTGGACTCGGAATAAATAACGCTCGGAATCGTCAGCACCGCTCCCGTAATCAGCGTACCGATCGCGTTCGGAAAGATGTGGCGGAACATCAGGCGGCGATCCTTCGCTCCAAGGGTACGCGCTGCCAGAATATACTCCTGATTCTTAAAGCGGTAAAACTGCATACGGGTCTTGCTTGCCATTCCGATCCAGCCAGTCAGTACAAATGCAAACAGAAGGGACGGTACCACGCCGACCTTATTTGCCAGATGCAGCTGGAACAGCGAGGTAACAACGATAAACGGAACATCGTTCAGGATATCGGAAATACGCTCCATAATCAGGTCAACCGCACCGCCGTAGAATCCTTCGATTGCGCCGTAAACAGCGCCGATAAACAGGTTAATCGCAGAAATAACAAGCGCGAAAATCAGACTGAACCGCGCGCCGTCCGCCATTCTGGTCAGAATATCCTGTCCATACGCATTGGTTCCGAACAGGAATACCGGATTGTGGCCATAACGGTACTTAAAGTAAGTCAGAGAATCCACACGTACCTTAAAGGACATGGATGACGAGGATCCGGTTACTGTTGCGTAGCGATAGGAGCCGTCATCTCCCGCAATCCGCAGACTGTGATAATCGCCGTCATTGCCCTTTGTCAGATAAATCGGATCAATATTTCCGTCTTTATCCAGCTTTGGCGCTCCTTTGTTGGTACACTTATACCACACATTCGCATCGGAACGGAGATTCGGAGCCTGAATGGACTTGCTGTCAACTGCCGGATAAATCACCTGAATCTGGTTCTCATCCTGCCATGCCTGGATTGCCTCGTACTCTGCTCTTGTCAGCGTCAGATTAAGCATACCAATCTTGGCATAGGAATCCACGCGGACATCATAAAACGTGCTGTTAGACGTACTGGAGCTGTCCTCATAATCCTCTTTATACACCTTTACAATCGGATTGACACCGCGCTCCTGAGCCATTGCCTCATAATACTGATACATATCACTGCTGATGGTTTCCTTTTTTGCTCCATCCCATCCGGCCCATGCAAACAAGGTAGACTTCGGGAGCAGCTTTCCGTACTGCAGATACGTGGTATCCGTCTTCGCACTTGTATAATTGTTGTTGGAAACAACCGGAACAACTAGCGCAAACAAAATCAGGAACATCAGAATAATTGCCGCGATCAGAGAACTGCGGTTGCGGCAGAAACGCGTCATGGCATCCTTGAAAAAGCCAACCGGCTTTGTCTCCAGCTGCTTATCGTGAATTGCCTCGCTGCGGTCATAAAACTGAAACTTTTCTTTGGGAATATTCGTATAATCTGTATGTTTCTTTGCCATCTTACCGTTCCCCCATTCTGATTCTCGGATCAATAAATCCGTAGCTGACATCAACCACCAGACCAGATACCAGACCGATCAGCGTGTAAAACGCGGACAGCAGCATGAAGAAATTGTAGTCGCGCGCTGTGATGGAGTTCAGATACAGCTGACCAACGCCAGGTACTCCAAAAATGGTTTCGATGATCAGAGAACCGCCGAGGATACCGACAAACTCTCCGAGGATCATCGGGAATACCGGAACCATGGAGTTTCTCATCGCGTGCCGGACAGTTGCCTGGGAACGGGTCAGTCCCTTAGTTCTCGCAAGCAGCATAAAATCGCTCGTCAAAACCTCAGATAACTCAGCGCGGACATAACGCGCCAGACTCGCAATACTTCCGAATGCCAGCGCCAGCACAGCCGGAACGACAGAACGGAACATCGACCAGGAGAAATAGTTGGTTCCGCTGTTCATCTGCAGCGGGAACCACTTCAGCTTGTAGCAGAGTACATACTGGATCAGCAGCGCGTAAACATACGACGGTACGGAAATAAAAACCATAACCAGTGTAGAAATCAGGTAATCCTGCCACTTATTCTTCTTCAGCGCCGCGTAGATTCCAAGCAGCAGTCCGGTCGGAACCGCGAACAGCATAGAATAAATGTTTACCATCAGAGTTGCCGGAAGCTTGGAAGTGAATACCTTCCATACATCCTGGCTGCGGTACAGCGCCTCGCTGATACCCCAGTCTCCGCCCAGCACGCTGCGCTTTAAAAAGATCAGATATTGCACCAGAATCGGCTTATTATAGCCCAGTGCCTCTCTGCGCTGCTGAATCAGGTTCATATCCTTGCCAAACTGCTTGGCATCTACCAACGGCAGCAGCTTTACCAGTACAAAGCATACTGTCAGAATGGTAAAGAATACAAAGACCATCAACGCAATACGCTTCAGTACATACTTAACCATCTTTGCCCTCCATTTTTCTCTTATATGCTTCCGAAATCTCTTATGCGCCTGCCTTTGCGGCTGCTTTTCCGCCGAAGATGTCTGAATTTCATCAACGTACGCGCCGCGTACGCCTCAAAAATTCAGGCACCTTCAGCCAAAAAATCATCTCGCAAATTCAGGCACAGCGAGATTCCGGGATCACATTGGTTTAATAATTATACGCCTTTTCAAGCACATCTCTTGCTCTTTGCATTTATGCAGCTTCTGCAGAGCTGTCTTCAAAAGCTGCATAAATGCAAAAGCTGAGAACAAAGAATGTGCCTTGGCACATTCTCGCGCCTGCGGCGGTCGCTTGCGACATCTACATTGTACGTCGCAGTGCGCATCCCCGCGGAGCGTTTTTCACTTTACAGGAAAGCAATTTCCTGTAAAGTGAAAAAGGGGACGGCAAGCCGCCCCCTTCCCTTTTGATTGTGCGATCTGCATACGGCCTTTATGCCGCTCTGCGGATTTAGTTGTAGTTCAGTGTGCCGCCCTGCTCACTTACAAACTGATCCCACTCAGCGTCGCTGTAGTTATAGGTCAGATACTGAATACCGCCGCGCTCCATACCGAATACATAATCCTCAGTACCGTACTGAACCTTCATACTCTTCAGGTTTGCGGTGCAGTCATCGAACATCGGAATCAGGTCATAAGTAGACAGAACTGCGTTCTCCAGAGCAACCAGAACCTCGAAACGATCTTCTGCGTTGTCATCTGCGGAACCAGCCTGGAACTGTTTGGAGGTTCCATCTGCTGCAGTGATAGTAACGGACTCGCCCATCATTGCCTCGGTCCACTCCCATGCAGTTGCAGTGTAGGTAACGCCGTCAGTCAGAGTTACCTCAACTTCTTCTGTAGTCGCATCCCAGGACGGGTTGTACTGATACTCGCTGGAAGTATAAGCTTCCATCAGGTTGTACGGATCCAGAGCGGAACCAGTCCAGCCTACACCAAACAGCAGATCTACCTGCGTGCTTCTCAGTGCCTCCGAAAAACCGTTTCCAATCGTATCATCAAGAGTAAAGGTGAGCTTTCCTTCCAGAGAGGTTCCCTTTACTGCCTCTGTGTAGCAGTTTACAAGGTACTCATTTCCCTTGCTGTAGAAAGAAGACTCGCTGTTCGGGATACCGATCTTGATCTGAACAACATCGTCCTCATCCATCAGTCCCTCTGCGATTGCCTTATCATAAGCCTCGTTGAACTTCTGCTGAGCCATCTCCAGGTTGTAGCCGGTGATGCTCTCTACTGCTTCGTCAACATCTGCATACATCTTGCCGTCGCCGATATCTTCGCTCAGACCCCAGAAGTTTGCAAGAACAGTCTTTGCTTCCTCGGTATCGCGGTATGCAATTGCCTCCTCCGGATCAGCAATGATGCTGTTGGAGTAGACACCAAATGCCGCAGAGCTAAGCGGGTTTACTGCTGCGTTGAACGCGTCGCGGTCAAGCGCGTAGCAGAGAGCCTCACGGAACTCCTTAACAGTCAGAATGGTCTTGTTAATGTTAGCGCCTGCTGCTTCCTGCGCTGCCTTCAGTCCATCCATATCCGGGTTCAATGCCATGAAGAAAGTGCTGTCTCCGGTAGTATAGTAGGTGTAATCGCTGGATCCATAGGTGTCGATATCATCTTTGCTCAGCCCATAAGTATCAAGATCTCCGCTCAGGAACATCTCCAGTCTGGTAGACGGCTCCTTAACGCAGCTTACAACGATGCTGGTGGTCTGATACTGCCCCTCAACATTGCCGAAGTAGTTCTCGTTCTTCTCCAGAACGTACTCCTTATCTGCCTGGAAGGAAGTCAGCTTGTACGGACCAAAGGAAGCGGTGGTCTCTGCGGAAGTACCATAGGTGTTGTTGTAAACGCCATTGCTCTCGGACTCACAGCTTGTGTACAGATCTTCCTTAACCAGCCAGGGATCAACCAGGGAATACTTCAGATAGAATCCCTTCAGAGGCTTTTCCAGTACCAGTACCAGCTCGGTATCAGACGGTGCGAAAATACCAACCTCATCGAAGGACATCTCCGGATAATCAGTTCCGACATAGATCAGCTCTTCCCATTCCTGGTAAGCGTAATCGCCGGCATCTGCAGCATAAGCGTCAGCGCTCTCATATCCATGAAGACCTGCAACGATATACTGAAGCGCGTCAACAACCTCATCGGTTACCGGAACATAGCCGTCAGCGTTTGCGTTTGCCTCCAGAACTGTTGCGTACAGATCAACATCATCTCTTGTGAACAGCGAGGTGTAATCCTCAGCTGCATAGTAGTCAGACAGACCATCGGAACCCCAGGTTGCGGAATCGTTCAGATTCAGAGCCAGATCGCCGCCGTCCTTCTGATAAACGCCGTTCTCATCCTTTTCGTAAGAAGCTGGATCCGCGTACTCGTCAGCGCCCATGTCGGAAGAGATCAGTGTGCTTATATATGCATGCTGTCCTGCATACAGATAGTTCTTTGCGTTCTTCAGAACCAGATTGCCCTGATACAGGCTGTCGGCACGATGATGCTGTGCAGCCGGGTTCAGCAGAAGCTCTGCGGACTTTACAAAATCAGCAGCAGTAATCGGAGTTCCGTCATCCCACTTCAGATCGTCGCGCAGGGTCAGCTTCCATGCCAGACTCTCATCACCATCAAGACCATACTGATCCTTGTACTCGGCCGTTACATCCTCCGGATCAGCGGTTGCTACTAACGGGTTCAACACATAGCTGTCTCTGTCCTCATTGAAATCAAACGCATAGAAACCAGCTACCAGATACTGCATCAGCTCACTGTCAGTCTGAGTCTGGTTATCATGTACGCTCCAGTTGGTCGGGAACTCAGGCAGGGCATACCGATAGGTATAGCTCTCTGAATCCAAAGCCTCAGAAGCAAATGCAGCTGTCTGTCCGCCAAGCATTGCTGCGGTCATAGAAGCTGCCAGCATCATAGATAATGCTCTCTTCTTCATGTTACTTCCTCCTCATTTTCTGCTCCCTGTCAAAAAATTGACAGCACCAGATTTTTTGCGGCTGGATCAACGCTCCATTGTTTCACACGGGGCATTTGAGGCAGCTGACGTTCCTTCATATTATATCCGACACTACTGGACGTGTCAAGTCAATCATGCTGGATATATCCTGCATTTTTACCGGATTTTGCTGTTTTTCGCCTCTTTTCTCTATTTCTCCGAGAAGCCTTCTTTCCTGCCCGGAATACGCTCCAGTCGGGCATCTGTCCGCAGTGAACGTATTTTCATCCGAAATCATCAATGCTTGACATTTCTTTTTCCAGGCTTTATCCTTGTAGTGTCGCCTGTTTTCCTGTCCGCAAAATCCTTTTTTGAGTAATACCGGAAACACAGGCATTCAGACTGGAGGATCTTTATGGATACTGTAAAAAAACAAACACAGCAGCTGCTCGCGCTGTGCGATACCCTGCAGTCGCGGGGTGTCATTTACCAGAATCAGCCGATCACGCTGAAGGAATGCATGTCTTCCGAGTTGCTGCATTTTCTTTTATTTCTGTCCGTTGAGGGCATCGTCACAGAAACAGAAGCTTCTTTTATTAATGAAACGCTCGGACTTACCTATACTCCCTCTGCCTTTCACACGATCTGGCTGGCAAGACGGCTCAATTCCGACGCGTTTCTGGCCAAAACGCCCCGCGCCGTCCAGGAATTTGTCCGTATGGATCTTCTGAACCGGCTGAACGGCAAAACGTCCTCCTTTGGTCAGCTTGCCGTCAACTGCTACCGTGACCTCGGCCAGAGCTTTGCCGCCTGCGACACGGCAACCGACTCAGCAATCCAGCTGAAACGTCTGACCGACTATACCTCGGCACTCAGCCGCTTTTTAGAACGGCATGGAGTAGGAGCGATCCTTTCCGGCGATTCCTCCTCATTTTCAATGAATGAGGCCAGCGCGGATCCCGCGTCAGCGGCAGTGAAGGGCAATTCGCCTTCCGCAGATGCCCGCGCGTTTGATCCCGCAAAGTTGGATAAGATTCTTTCTGACCTGAACCATCTGACCGGTCTCGATTCGGTCAAGCAGGAGATCAACAGCCTTGTCAACCTCCTGCGGATCAACCAGCTGCGCCGGGAACGAAAGCTGCCGGAGGTTTCCACCTCGCTTCATATGGTATTTTCCGGCAATCCGGGAACCGGAAAGACAACGGTTGCCCGTATGCTTGCCGCAATTTACTATCAGCTCGGTGTACTGAAAACGGACCGTCTGGTTGAGGTTGACCGTTCCGGACTTGTCAGCGGCTATATCGGCCAGACTGCAATCCAGACCCGGAATGTGATTACCTCCGCACTCGACGGCGTTCTGTTCATTGATGAAGCGTATACGCTGACTTCCGGAAAAGGCCAGAATGATTTCGGTCAGGAAGCGGTAGACACACTGTTAAAGATGATGGAGGACAACCGGGATCGTCTGGTTGTGATTGCTGCCGGATATCAGGAAGAAATGGAGGCCTTCCTGGAGTCCAATCCGGGCTTAAAGTCCCGTTTCAACCGTTTTATCCATTTTGATGACTACTCACCCGATCAGCTGACTGATATTTTCTCTTCCATGTGCAGAAAACAGGGCTTTACTGTCACACAGACTGCCGCCGAAGCTGTCACCCGCTGGTTTACGTCCAGGATCGCTTCTGAACCACGCAACTTCGCCAATGCCAGAGAAGCGCGAAATCTTTATGAGCATGCAGTTACCAGGCAGGCCAACCGTCTCGCCGCACTCCAGACCGGTCAGACTTCGCAGCTGACCAATGAACAGCTGATGCAGATTGAACAGGAGGATATTTTATGATTCTTGCCGATTATCATATGCATACTTCGTTTTCTTCTGATTCCAAAGCGGAGCCTGCCGCGCAGGCCAACGCCGCCATTGCCGCCGGTCTTTCCCGGATCTGCATCACTGACCACGATGATCCCGGCTATCCGGGTCATGAATTTGATCTTGACATTCCTTCCTATTATCAGGCAATCGGGCATCTGTCCCGTGCCTTTGAGGGACGCCTGAAAATTCTGACCGGAATTGAACTCGGCCTGCGGACGGACGAAGCAGACGCCATCCGCTCCCGCGCCGCCGCGATGCCCTGGGACTTTATCATCGGCTCTACCCATGTGGTTGACGGCAATGATCCCTATTATCCATCGTACTGGAACTGCCAGAGCGTGCATGACGCGATTCTCCGATATTATGAAGCAACTCTCGCCAACATCCATGCTTTTGACTGCTTTGACGTATACGGCCACATCGATTATATCACACGCTACATTCCTCAGGATCGTCTGCCGGAATACCACAAGGAGGATTTTTGCGGAATCACTGATGAGATTCTTCATGAACTGATTGCCCGCGGCAAAGGAATCGAATGCAACACTGCCGGGTTCCGTCACCGCACCGGCGAGCCTAATCCAAACCGGGATATTCTTTCCCGTTACCTTCAGCTTGGCGGAACTATCCTTACCATAGGCTCCGACGGGCATTGCCCGGAACATGTCGCACTCGGATTTGACCGTCTTGCGTCTCTTCTGCGTGCCTGCGGTATTTCTTCCTATACTGTTTTCGAGCAAAGAAAAGCCATGCAGCTTCCGGTCTGACCGGTAAGCCGCATGGCTCTTCTTTTATGGTTTTCTATCTCTGTTTCAATTTTTCTGATTTTATCAATAGCAGATATCTGCATCCGTATTGCCGCTTATCTGATTTTCAATCAATATTCCAGCTTCTTCCCGACAGTAATCGCAAGCGCTCCCGGTCCGATATGGCAGGCAACGCTCAGCGACAGCGGATCGATATGCGGGTTCATCCCCGGATACAGCGCTTCCACTTCCTTTGCGAACTCATCCGCAGCAGCCGCATTATTGGTATGAGCAATTGCCATCTCAATCTTTGACGGATCCGAATCGCCGCCGAAACGGTTTTCGATATCTTTCTTCACTGCATCCAGCATCACCTGCTTGGCAATCTTGTAGGTTCTTGCCTTCGCGTATGCATCCAGCTTTTCACCCTGGATCTGGAGAACCGGCTTTAACCGGAGAATCGTACCGATCGCCGCAGCCGCCGGTGTGATCCTTCCGCCTTTTTTCAAATAGTACAACGTATCAAGTGTAATATAAATTGAGGAATCAAACCGGGTTGCCTCCAGCTTTTCCTGAATCTCAGTTCCGGAATACCCCTTCTGTACCATTGCGTACGCATCTAACGCAGACTGACGCTGCGTCACAGAAATACGCTGATTGTTTACAACAAATACGCGGCCCTCATACGGCTCGTCCTGAGCCAGCATAATCGCGGTCGCGCAGGTGCTGGAAAGTCCGCTTGACATCGGGATGTGGACAATCTCATCATATTCCTTCAGAAGCTCATCCCATAGATCGGTTACGTCTCCGGGAGACGGCTGCGATGTGGAAATCGTCACATCATCCTTTAAGAATTGGTAAAAGTCATCCTGACTCAGCGAAATATCTTCAAAATACGTTTTATCATTAATCATAAACGGCATCGGCAGAACATAAACCCCAAGCTTCTTCGCCTGGGTCTGAGTAATTCCGCTGTTGCTGTCCGTTACAATCGCTATCTTTTTCATCCTACGTTTCCTCCTGATCTGCCTGCCGTTTTTCTTTGCGCCAGCCCATCCATCCTTTCCGGATTTTTACCCAGTCCGTCTTCTGCTCGGCAGACACACTCCGAAGCGCACAAAATAAACGCCCCCGTTTTTCATATACCGATCATAGCATAGTCAGTCAGAAATTTCAATTGTTTTATATTTTGTTCACAAATGCTCGTTTTTCCTGCTTTTTTACATAGTTTTCAAAACTTTATCACAATGTTTTTGTCCCTGTATCTTTGTGTCGTGCTCTATCCAACTGCAATGCGCGAAACAGTCTCACTGCAAAAATCGTTTTCCTTCTATACATATTCCGGCCTCCCGGTTCATACGCTTTAACAGCAGAATCAAGGAGCCCGCCATGAGTGCCAAAACCAAAATCGTCGTTCTGAAGATGAAGGAACTGATCTATACCGCCATTTTTATCGGACTCGCCGTCCTTCTGATTGTCCTTCTCTTTTTGATGTTCCGTCCCAGCTCCGATGCTAGACCGCTTCCATCAGAGGAAACCGAACGCGTCTATATTCCAGGAGGCGATTCCTGCGCTCTTTCTCTTTCCGGACAGAGCGCAAACCTGATCGTCTGCGTGGATGACAACCACATCAACCGAATCTATTTAGAGAACCTGGAGGAAACCGTAGAGACCCTGTATCCTCTTGTCCCATCAGTTCTCTCCAGCCTGAGCGCCCAGATCCTGAGCGCCCAGTCTTTAGAAGCCGTTACCTATAGTACATACAGCCAGTATACAAGCGAACTGCTCTTAAACGCAGTCAGCAGCGCTCTGCAGAAAGCTGTCCCGGCAGATTAATCGTTACTGCACGCTGCGCTCGAACTGTATCGATTACTCAGCATCCCGCTTCTTTTTTCAGTTCAAGAACCTGCTCTTCCCAAAGCCTGCGGGACGCGTCGCTCGGCATACGCAGGTCGCCGCGCGGAGAAACCGCGACTGATCCGACCTTCGGGCCGTCCGGCAGGCAGGAGCGTTTGAACTGCTGCGCAAAGTACCGGCGGCAGAAGGTATCAAGCCATTTCAGGATGACTTCATCCCCGTAAACACCATGAAATGCCGCCTTCGCCAGCCGGAAAATTTTGCGCGGCGGATAACCGAAGCGCTGCAGGTAATACAGGAAGAAATCATGCAGCTCATAAGGGCCAACGATATCCTCCGTCTTCTGGGCGATCACGCCGTCCTTCGGCGGCAGCAGCTCCGGACTGACCGGCGTATCAAGCACATCATACAGAACCGAGGAAAGCTGTTCATCATGGCAGGTATCCGCATAATAGCGAACCAGATGGCGCACCAGCGTCTTCGGAACCGAGCAGTTTACCGCGTACATGGACATGTGATCTCCGTTATACGTCGCCCATCCAAGCGCAAGTTCCGACAGGTCCCCGGTTCCGATGACTATACCGCCGTCCTGATTGGCCAGATCCATCAGCACCTGTGTCCGTTCCCGCGCCTGTGAATTTTCATACGTAACATCATGCACAGACGGATCATGCGCAATATCTCGGAAGTGCAGGGAAACCGCTTCCCGGATATTTACCTCTGTCAGCTTTGCGCCGATACGCTCCGCCAGCGTGCACGCATTGCGGTAGGTACGGTCTGTCGTTCCGAAGCACGGCATTGTCACCGCATGAATTCCTCGCCGCTCATAGCCCAGATGATCATACGCCTTCGCCATCACCAACAGCGCAAGTGTGGAATCCAGACCGCCGGAGAGACCGACAACTGTATGGCGGCATCCGATATGCTCCAGACGCTTTGCCAATCCCATTGCCTGAATATTCAGGATTTCCTCGCAGCGAATTGCCCGGTCACCGGCATCATGCGGGACAAACGGAGCCGGATCCACAAAGCGCTCCAGCTTCAGCTCTTCCTGTTTCAGACGGAACGATATCTCCGCATATCCGGGGGTCTGCGCCGCCAGCGAAAATGTTCCCATCCGCCGTCTCTCACTGCGCAGACGATCCAGATCCAGATCCGCATAAACAATTCCCGATCCAAGCGCGCCGGACTCCGCGAGCAGCGTACCATTTTCACAGATCAGGTTATGGCCGGAGTAAACCAGATCCTGCGTGGACTCGCCTTCTCCGGCGCTTGCGTACAGATACCCGCAGACAAGCCGCGCTGACTGCCCGTTGACCAGATTTCTGCGGTACATCCGCTTTCCGGTCGTCTCATCGCTCGCGGACAGATTGAAAATTACCGTTGCCCCTGCCATCGCATGTCCGATGCTCGGCGGATTTGGAACCCATACATCCTCGCAGATCTCAGAGGCAATGGTCAGCTCCGGAAGATCCCGGCAGGAAAACAGGATCTGGCTTCCGAACGGAACCCGGTCAACGCTTCCGTCCCGATACTGCCAGTCAATCCACACCGGCTCCTTCGGCCCTGCGCAAAAATGCCGTCCCTCATAAAACTCAGAATAGGTTGGGATATTGGTCTTGGTGACCAGACCAAGCAGCCGTCCGCCGCAGACAAACGCCGCCGCATTGTACAGGCGGTTATGATACTCAAACGGCAGTCCAACCGCAAACAGAAGCTCCCGGTCCCTGCTGTATCCAATCAGCTCTTCCAGTTCTTCCTTCGCCCGGTCTATCAGCATCGACTGCAAAAACAGGTCATTGCAGGTATATCCGGTCAGGCAAAGCTCCGGAAATGTCATCAGCTTCACACCGCGGCCGCACGCCTCATCAATCTGCGTGCAGATCTGTTCCCTGTTGTACTGCGGATCCGCTACCCGGATTTTTGGCGTTGCCGCCGCTGTACGGATAAAATGATCAAACATATCAGTAATTTTCCCCGTATTATCTTGATGTAGTACTTAT
>CAJMMH010000028.1 GCA_905214365.1 uncultured bacterium | reverse complement strand
AACAGACAGAAATTACACAGATAACAGAAAACTCCAAAACGGCTGGTCCAGGCTGTCTGTTTTTCTGCCGGAAAGGGAAGAAAACAAGCGGTTTTCGTTACCTGAAGGAAATTTTAGCGGCGAAGGCTGCGGCGATTGTCTGCGACAGCCTGCCGGACCAGGAGCTGGCAATGCTTTTGAACGCGCCGGTTACGGTTGTGGTGATAGCCGATATGGATGAAATGATCCGCCATGCGGCCAACCGCTTCTATGGATCACCGCAGACGAAGCTGACGTTGATCGGAGTGACTGGGACGAAGGGAAAAACAACGGTCACTTCGATGATCTATGAGCTTCTTCAGCAGATGGGTGAGCAGGCAGTTCTGATCGGAACCAACGGTGTGCGGCTTTGCGGGGAAGTGTTAGAAACCTTCCACACGACGCCTCCGCTGCTTTCCCTGTACGGATATTTGTTTCGGGCGGTGCAGCGGCATTGCCGTTATGCGGTGATTGAAGTTTCTTCTCTGGCAGTAAAGCAGGGGAGAATCGCCGGCCTGTCGTTTAATCTTGGTATTTTGACCAATTTTTCGCCCGATCATATCGCACCCGGCGAGCATGAAACGCTCGAAGAGTACCGCATGTGGAAACAACGGTTCCTTTCCGGCTGCCGCTGCTGTATCCTGAACCTGGACGATCCGTGGGGAAAGGAGCTGAGCCGCACGCTGCCGGTTCCGGTGATTACGGTTTCCGCGAGAGAAGGAACGGATGCGGATGTGCGGGCAGCACAGATTGTCCCGCGGATAGGTCCGGGTTTCTGGGGAAGCGAATTTTTGCTGGAAGGGCCGGTAAGCGTACCAATCAGTCTTGCAATGCCAGGCGCTTACAATATTTCCAATGCGATCGAGGCAGCAGCGGCGGCGTGGTGGCTTGGCGCTTCGGCGGAATCCCTGACTGGAATGCTTGGAACGATACAGGTTGCAGGCCGGTGCCAGGTTGCGGCACAGTACCGGGGAGCGTGGCTGATTGTCGATTACGCGCATAATGAGTCCAGCATGGAGGCAGTTCTTACGATGGTAAAGGAGTACCATCCTGGGCGGATCCTTTGTATCTTCGGCTGCGGCGGAGAGCGGTCGAGGCTTCGGCGTTTCGGAATGGGAAAAGTCAGCGCAAGACTTGCAGATCTGACCATTGTGACGCAGGATAATTCCAGGAGAGAAGCGTTTTCTTCAATCCTTGGAGATATTATGGAAGGAATCCGCAGCGAACGAGGGGAATGTGTGATGATACCGGACCGCAGGGAAGCAATCCGGTATGGGATGCGGATGGCGCGTCCCGGTGATTTTATTTTTGTTTTTGGAAAAGGACATGAAACGTATCAGGAGATAAACGGTGTGCGGCTGCCGTTTTCGGATGTCCGGACAATACAGGAGCTGCAGAAAGAGACGGAAGCCATATCCGTCGATGGCAATGGGAGGAACAGGCTATGAGGGAAACAATAAGGGAAATTACAGAGGCTGTCGGCGGAACGCTGCTGTGCGGTTCGCCTGATCAGGTGATTGAGCATATTTCAATTGATTCAAGAGTCAGCGAAGGCAATGATATTTTTGTACCGATTATCGGCGCAAAGGTAGATGCGCACCGGTTTATTCCAAATGCGTTTGAGGCAGGCTGCCGCGCGGCGTTTACCAGTGAGCACGATTCCATGGACGATCCGGATCATGCCTGGATTCGTGTTGAGGATACAGTGGAAGCGCTTCACGCGCTCGGATGCCTGTGCCGCAGCCGTGTATCGGTGCCGGCAGTCGGAGTCACCGGAAGCGTAGGAAAGACAACAACAAGAGAGATGATTGCCTGCGCGCTGTCTGCGGAAAAACGCGTCTTTAAGACAGGAAAGAATTATAACAGCTCCGTCGGCGTTCCGATCACGATGTCCCAGATGGACGATTCCTATGATATCGCGGTTCTGGAGCTTGGCATGAATGTTCCGGGTGAGCTTGGCATGATTTCGGAGATTGCAAAGCTGAAGATGGCGGTCATTACCAATGTCGGTGTCGCGCACATTGAGTATTTTGGCACGCAGGAAGCGATTTGTCACGAAAAATTGACGATTTCAAAGGGCTTTGATAAAGAAGGACTTCTGATCCTGAACGGAGATGATCCGCTCCTATACCAGTTCCGGGAATCAACCGGGTACCCATATGTTCTGTACGGACTATCCGAGCGCTGCGAATACCGGGGCGAGCATGTGCGGATGGAAAATGGTCATTACTGCTTTGATTATGTGCATGGAGACAAACGGGTTCCGGTGATCCTTTCCGTGCTCGGCGAGCACAATGTCCGCAATGCGTTGGCGGCGCTTGCAGCAGCAGAGCTTTCCGGCGTGGATCCGGAAAAGGCAGCAGAGGCGCTTTATTCCTTTACCGGGTTCCAGAACCGTCTTCAGCGGATCCCAATGGGCGATTACCTGATTATTGACGATACGTACAATGCGAGCCCGGCGTCCATGATTGCCGGCGTGCGCGTCCTTTCCGGCTATGAGGCAAAAGGAAAGAAAATCGCCGTACTCGGAGATATGAAGGAACTTGGACCGGAAACGCCGCGGTTCCACGGAGAGGTCGGAACCGCAATCGCAAAGGAGCCGATCGATGAGCTTTTGCTGGTCGGCGAGATGGCGCAGTATATCGGAGCAGAAGCAAAGGCAGCCGGAGCCAAATGGCCGATCCATGTTATGGAGTCCAATCAGGCGGCGGCTGAGTATCTGGAACACTCCGTAAGGGGCGGAGATGTGGTATACCTGAAAGCGTCCAACTGCATGCATCTGAAGGAGATTACAGCATGGCTGAAGGAAAAGCAGCATACGCAGATGTAATTATCGATATTTCTCATGAACAGATTGACCGGCCGTTTCAGTACCGGATTCCGGAAACGCTGCGGGAAAAGGTCAGTGTCGGCTGCCAGGTGACTGTCCCGTTTGGAAAAGGAAACCGTCTGCGCGGCGGTTTTGTGATTGCCTGTTCCGATGTCTGTACGTTTGACCGGGGGCAGATCAAAGACATTTATGATGTGCCAGAGCATACCGTGCCGGCTGAGGCGCAGATGATCCGGCTTGCAGCCTGGATCCGCAGAGAATACGGATGTACGATGATCCAGGCATTAAAGACGGTGCTTCCGGTGAAAGAAAAAGTAAAGCCAGTTCAGCAGAAAATGTTAGTATGCGGCAGGGATGCGGCAGCGGTAGACGCGTATCTGGAACTGGCAAAACAGAAACACTGGAGCGCAAGATTCCGAATCCTTTCTGCATTGAAAGAGAGCGGGCAGATTTCGTGGCTGATCGCGTCGAAGGAGCTTGGCGTATCCGCCGCGGTCGTTAAGCCGATGGAGGATGCGGGCGTTCTGCAGATCATATCGGAAATCGAATACCGTTCTCCATTTGCAGCATCAAGCGTTTTACAGGGAGATGGAACCGGACAGGACGCTGGATCGGGCGTATGGAAGCAGACGTTGGGACCGGCACTCAATCCGGAGCAGCAGGCAATCGTATCTGGAATTATCCGTTCCTTTCAGGCAGGGGATCGCACCCCCTGCCTGATTCATGGTATTACCGGAAGCGGAAAAACGGAAGTTTACATGCACTTGATTGAAGCGATTCTGGAGGAAGGGCGGTCTGCCATTGTGCTGATTCCGGAGATTTCGCTGACCTATCAGACGGTGATGCGTTTTTATGCCCGATTCGGAAGTCTGGTTTCCATCGTAAATTCCAGGCTTTCCCAGGGAGAACGGTACGATCAGTTTGAACGGGCAAAAAAAGGCGAAATCCGCATTATGATCGGGCCGCGGTCTGCGCTCTTTACGCCATTTGAGAATCTTGGGCTAATTGTGATTGACGAGGAGCAGGAGAGCGCGTACATCAGCGAGCAGGCGCCGCGCTACCATGCGAGAGAAACTGCTATCGAGCGGGCAAGGCTTGCGGACGCGGTTGTTGTGATGGGGTCAGCGACTCCGTCGGTGGATGCTTACGCGCAGGCAAAGGCCGGAAACTACCGGCTTTATACATTGACCAAGCGTGCCGTGGCGAAAAGCAGCCTTGCACAGACTGAGATTGTTGACCTTAGAAAAGAGATGGAAGAAGGCAACCGCTCGGTATTCAGCCGCCTTCTTCAGGAGCGGATGGATGAGTGTCTGCGAAACAGACAGCAGATGATGCTGTTTTTAAACCGCAGAGGATATTCCAAAGCGGTCAGCTGCAGAAGCTGCGGTCAGCCAGTCGGATGTCCGCATTGCGCGGTTCCGCTGACGGAGCATACTGGGCAGCGGCTGATCTGTCATTACTGCGGCTATACAATCCGGATCCCGTCCAAATGCCCGTCGTGCGGTTCTCCGTATTTAGCCGGCTTTGGTATGGGAACACAGAAAATCGAGCTTCTGGCAAAGGAGCGGTTCCCGCAGGCCAGGATCCTGCGGATGGATTATGATACAACCTCGAAAAAGGGCGGACATGAAGAGATTTTAAAGGCGTTTGCAGAAAAAAAAGCGGATATTCTGGTCGGAACACAGATGATTGTAAAAGGGCATGATTTCCCCGGTGTTACGCTGGTTGGGATTCTTGCTGCCGATATGTCGCTTTATAACGGAGATTTCCGCAGCGGAGAAAAGACCTTCCAATTGCTGACGCAGGCAGCTGGCCGTGCCGGACGCGGAGATATGCCGGGAACCGTTGTAATTCAGACCTATGATCCGGAGAATCCGAGCATCCGGGCAGCCGCCGCTCAGGATTACCCGGGCTTTTTTGAGGAAGAAATGCGGTTTCGCCGCCTGATGGCATATCCGCCGGCCGGGCATATGTGCGAGGTGCTTGCGGCATCGCAGGAGCTGGCTGCCGCCCGCCGGTGGATTCAGAAAATTGCAATATTGATAAATCGGCAATATCATGGTACAATAACAGTGATTGGACCGTCGGACGCGCCGGTTGCCCGCATCCGGGATTTCTGGCGGGTTCATTTATTTTTTAAGACAGCGGATCACGCTATGTTTCTGGACGCGCTCGGACAGATATCCGGGCTGGAGGCGCAGATGCGGCAGGATGGCGTTTACCTGTCGTCCGCATTGTTGTGATCGCTTCGGCAAAAATGCTCGCAAAATCAGGTACAACAGGAGTCCGAGAGCGCATTGTAGTAAAAACGGAGGAAGAAATATAATGGGAATCAGAAATATCAGAGTTGAGGGGGACGAGTGCCTCAGAAAAGTATGTAAGGAAGTAAAGAGTGTGAATCTTCGCACCAAGCTTCTGATCCGCGATATGTTTGACACGATGTACGAGGCAAACGGCGTTGGCCTTGCAGCACCGCAGGTTGGTATTTTAAAACGCATTGTTGTCATTGATACCGATGGGACACCGTATACGCTGATTAATCCGGAAATCATCGAGATTTCCGGCGAGCAGACCGGATACGAGGGCTGCTTAAGCATTCCGGGCAAAAGCGGCATTGTTACCCGTCCGAACGTGGTAAAGGTACGCGCGCTCAATGCGGACGGCGAAGAGTTTGAGCTGGAGGGCGAAGGCCTTCTGGCACGGGCAATCTGTCATGAATGTGAACATCTTGACGGGATTCTGTACCGCGATCACGTGCAGGGACCGTTAATCAGCAACGATGAGATTCCGGATATTGATCCGGATGAAGAGGAATAGGAGGAGTAAGCATGCGGATTCTTTTTATGGGGACGCCTGAGTTTGCGGTCGGAACCTTAGAAGCTCTGATCCAGAGCAGACATGAAGTCGTTGCCGTTGTCACCCAGCCGGATCGTCCGAAAGGACGTGGAAATGCCGTAAAGTTTCCGCCGGTTAAGGAGGCAGCGCTTGCGCATGGAATCCCGGTTCTTCAGCCGTTGAAGGTCAGAGAGCCGGAGGTCGTCGAGCAGCTTCGTGCATTTGCTCCGGACCTGATTGCTGTCGCTGCGTTTGGGCAGCTTCTGCCGAAGGTGATTCTGGAAATGCCGCGTTACGGCTGTGTCAATGTTCATGCGTCGTTACTTCCGAAGTACCGCGGCGCAGCGCCGATCCAGTGGGCAGTCATCAACGGAGAAGCAGAGAGTGGCGTAACTACGATGATGATGAGCCGCGGACTGGATAAAGGCGATATGCTCAAAAAGAGCGTTGTCCGTCTCGATCCGAAGGAAACCGGCGACAGTCTGCATGATAAGCTTGCGGCGCTTGGAGGCCCACTGCTGTTAGAGACGATTGACGAGTTGGAGCAGGGGACGATCGTGCGTGTTCCGCAGGACGATGCGCAGAGCTCATATGCACCGATGTTGACCAAGGAGCTTGGACGCATTGACTGGAGCAAGCCTGCGGATGAGCTGGAGCGGCTGGTGCGTGGTCTTAATTCCTGGCCGAGCGCATATACCCGCCTTCATGGAAAAACACTTAAAATCTGGGATGCAGATGTGGTATCCGCATCCGGCGGGGAGCCGGGCAAAGTCCTTCAGGCAGATAAAAACGGACTGGTTATCCAGGCAGGAGAGGGTGCCCTCCGGATCGTGAGCCTTCAGCTGGAAGGAAAGAAACGGATGGAGGCGGATGCGTTTCTGCGCGGCTATCCGGTTCAGGTGCATGAAAGAATGGAGTGATGCATATGGGATTTGGGTTTTATTATGATCCGACATATATTCTGGTTATCATCGGCGCGCTGCTGACACTTGCGGCGTCCGGTTATGTACAGTCCAGCTTTGCGAGGTACGCGAAGGTACGGTGCGCTTCCGGGCTGACCGGCGCGCAGGCAGCGGAGCGGATTCTGCGGTCACAGGGGATTTATAATGTCCGCATTGAGCGTGTCAGAGGGCAGCTGACGGATTATTACAATCCGGCTGATAAGGTCCTGAGGCTGTCTGATTCGGTTTACGGTGTCAGTTCCGTCGCTGCGGTCTGCGTTGCAGCGCATGAGTGCGGACATGCCGTTCAGGATTCTGTGAATTACCAGCCGCTTCGCCTGCGCAGCGCAATTGTCCCGGTTGTCAATTTCGGATCTAAGCTTTCCTGGCCGTTAATTATCATCGGGTTGCTTTTAAATGGAAACGTCAGCCAGTTTTTTCTGGTTTCTGGTCTGGTTCTGTTCGGACTTGTCGTACTGTTTCAGTTGGTCACGCTTCCGGTTGAGATCAACGCGTCGTCCAGAGCCATTGCGATTCTGCAGGGACAGGGGATTCTTGGAAGCAGCGAGATAAATGGTGCGAAAAGTGTTCTTCGTGCTGCCGCGCTGACTTATGTGGCTGCGCTTGCGTCGTCAGTTCTTCAGCTTCTGAGATTGCTGATTCTGGTAGGAGGAAAACGTCGTGACGACTGAAAATGAACGCGGAATTATTCTTGACATTCTTTTTGAAGTACTGGAGAAAGACCAGTATAGTCATCTGGTAATCCGCAGAGCGCTTGATAAGTTTGGATGGATTCCGAAGCAGGAGCGGGCATTTATCGACCGTGTATCGAGAGGAACCATTGAGCATCTGCTCGAACTTGATGACCGCATTAATCAGGTGTCATCGGTAAAGACTGCGCGTATGAAGCCGGTCATCCGCACAATTCTGCGGATGACCGCTTATCAGCTTTGCTATACGGAGGTTCCGGCCCATGCAGCGTGCAACGAAGCCGTAAAACTTGCGAAGCAGCGCGGCTTCGGCGGACTGCAGAAATTTGTCAACGGTGTCTGTCGGGCACTTGCCAGGCAGGCGGATTCCTACGACTGCACCGGCTCGGAGGAGCTGTACTATTCCATGCCGGTTCCGGTACTTGAAATGCTGCACAGCTGGTATCCGCAGGAGCAGGTGACGGCGATGCTGAATGCGTTCCGTGATGGGGAACGCCCGCCGGTTTATGCGCATTTTCATCTTCACCGCGCGTCAGAGCAGGAAATTCTGGATTCCCTGCAGCGTCAGGGAGTTGCTGCTGAACCGGCAAGATACGCCAAGGATTGCTGGAAGCTGTCCGGGATAGCGAGAGTTGCGGACCTGGAGGCATTTTCACAGGGATGGATTCAGATTCAGGATGTTGGTTCGGCGCTTGCGGCGCAATGCGTATCGCCAAAACCGGGGAGCCGGTGTCTGGATCTCTGCGGTGCGCCGGGCTCAAAAAGCGTATGGCTTGCGGAGGCAATGGATCAGACCGGCGAGGTCGTCTGTCGGGATGTTTCTGCGGAGAAGCTTCCGTGGATGGAAGAGAACCGGATCCGATGCGGCCTTTCCAATATGAAAACGGAAATCTGGGATGCAAGGATGCCGTATCCGGGCGATGAAAACAGCTATGATTATGTAATTGCCGATGTTCCGTGCTCCGGCCTTGGTGTGATCGGACGGAAACCGGATATACGATATCGGATTACAAAAGAAGATCTCCTGGCGCTGCTTCCGCTTCAGCGCGCGATTCTGAAGCAGGCAGCGGCAGCGGTAAAGCCGGATGGGGTGCTGGTTTATAGCACATGTACTATTAATCCTGAGGAAAATAAAGCAATGGTTCAGCAACTGCTTGCACAAGGTGGCTGGAAGATGGAATCGCTCGCCCCGTTTCTTTCCGAAACGCCGGAAGGCGCGGATCTTTCAAGCGGAATGCTCCAGCTTCTGCCAGGAATCCATCCGTCAGACGGATTTTTTGCTGCGAGACTGAGAAAGCTGCAGGCAGAGCCGGAGAGGGGGAAAAATTGAGTATAGATATCAAATCCATGACGCTGCCGGAGCTGACAGAATATCTGACAGCGGCCGGAGAAAAGCCATTCCGCGCGAAACAGCTGTATCAGTGGATGCACCAGAAGCTGGCTGCAGATTTTGACGAGATGACCAACCTCCCGGCATCCCTGAGGGAACAGTTGAAAAAGGAGGACTGCCTGGTGACGCTGCGCCAGGTAGATGTTCAGATTTCCAAAGTGGACGGAACTAGAAAATATCTGTTTGCGCTTCCGGACGGAAATGTGATTGAAAGTGTGCTGATGCGGTATCAGTTTGGCTGCTCCGTGTGTATTTCTTCCCAGGTCGGCTGCCGGATGGGCTGCCGCTTCTGCGCTTCTACATTAGATGGCCTGGAGCGGAATCTGCGGCCGTCGGAGATGCTTGAACAGGTATACCGGATCCAGCGGGACTGCGGCGAGCGGATTTCCCATGTCGTAATTATGGGCAGCGGAGAGCCCTTTGATAATTATGATGCTGTTCTCCGCTTCCTGGAACTGATTTCGGATCCGAACGGTCTGAATATCGGTCAGCGTAATCTTACGGTATCTACCTGCGGGATAGTGCCGAAGATCCGGGATTTCGCGCGCAGAAAGCCGCAGGTAACGCTTGCGCTTTCCCTGCATGCGCCAAATGACGAGGTCAGACGCACACTGATGCCGATTGCAAACGCGTATCCGCTCAAAGATGTTCTGGATGCCTGCCGCGAGTATTCGGAGCTGACCGGACGGCGGATGACTTTTGAGTACAGCCTGGTTGCCGGAGTGAATGACAATGAACAGGAAGCAAAGGAGCTTGGTACGCTTCTGAAATCTTTCCCGTGCCATGTAAATCTGATTCCAGTAAATCCGATCAAAGAGCGATCGTTTACCCGTTCTGACCGGAATAATATCGAAAAATTCAAGAATCTGCTTGAAAAATACGGAATAAATGTTACTATTAGAAGGGAAATGGGTCGTGATATCGACGGCGCATGCGGTCAGCTCAGAAAAAGCTATCTGGATCAGAGAGCCGACCAGAAAAAGGAGTGATACCATTGATGATCAGCAGCAGGAGTGATGTCGGCATGCAACGTCAGCAAAACCAGGATTCGGTGCTGACGTTGGACGGGCCGATTGGAAAGCTTCCAAACTTATTTATCGTGGCGGACGGAATGGGCGGCCATAAGGCCGGCGATTTTGCTTCGCGTTATACCATTGAGAAACTGAAAGACTGTATCGGCGAGTCGATTTACGACAATCGGCTCCTGATTGTCAACGATGCCATCCGGCGTGTCAACCGTATGGTATATGAGAAGTCAGCGGATTACGAAGAGTACAAGGGGATGGGTACAACCCTGACACTTGCCTATATAGATGAATATACGCTTTATGCGTTTCAGATCGGTGACAGCCGTCTGTACATCAGCGGAGATACGCTCCGCCAGGTGACGAGGGACCATTCCTACGTTGAGGAGATGTACCGGAAAGGCGTGATGTCGCGGGAGTCCGAGGAGTACCGCAGTCAGAAGCATATTATTACAAGAGCGGTCGGCGGAAATGATTTTGTCGCTGCGGACATTTATGAGGAAAAGCTGCAGCCAGGAGATATCATTCTGCTTTGCTCTGACGGTCTGACCAATATGGTAGAGGACGATGAAATTCAGAAGATTTTACATACTTCAATGACGCTGGAAGAAAAGGCAGACAGCCTGATCGAGCTGGCAAATAAAAACGGCGGACAGGATAACATTTCTGTTATTCTGATTGCGATAGAGTAGGAGTGGATACCATGTTACGAATAGGAATGCTTTTGGCAGATCGTTATGAGATTCTGCAGCAGATCGGCTCCGGTGGGATGGCATATGTCTACCGTGCGAAGGATCACAAACTGAACCGTTATGTGGCAATCAAGGTACTGAAGGAAGAATTCTGTAAAGATAAGGCGTTTGTATCAAAATTCCGGATGGAGGCGCAGGCTGCCGCCGGGCTTTCCCATGCCAATATTGTCGGCGTTTATGATGTCGGAGAGATTAATAATTCGATTTATTTTATTGTAATGGAGCTCATTGAGGGAATTACTCTAAAGGAGTATATTATCCGCAAGCGCAGGCTTGGAGTCAAGGAAAGTATCGGCGTTGCCATTCAGGTTGCGCAGGGACTGGCTGCGGCGCACAGCCGTCATCTGATTCACCGCGATATCAAGCCGCAGAATATTATTATTTCAAGAGATGGAAAAATTAAGGTCGCGGATTTTGGAATTGCGCGCGGAATTACCGATGAGACCACCAATATGTACAAGGCGGCCGGTTCGGTTCACTATATTTCGCCGGAGCAGGCAAGAGGCGGATACTGCGATGAGCGAAGCGATATTTACTCACTCGGCATTACTATGTATGAGATGGTAACCGGACGAGTTCCATTTGACGGGGATACGACGGTTGCGGTTGCGATTGCGCATATGAATGAAGCAATTGTGCCGCCGAGCCAGTATGAGCCGTCTGTTCCGCTTGCGCTTGAGCAGATTATTTTTAAGTGTGTACAGAAGCGTCCGGAGCGCCGGTACGCGAGCTGTGAGGAGCTGATTGCCGATTTGAGACAGGCAATCGTGACTCCGCAGAAGGGATTTGTAAAATTTGCGCCGGTTGATGATGATCCGCAGCAGGTACAGGAAGGAACTTACCAGGGCGGCAGTGCCGCGCCGGTTTCTCAGGATACGATTCAGATCAGTCCGATTCCGCAGCGGAGCAGACAGACATATCAGCAAAACAATTCAGATCGGGACGGCATTGACTTTTCCAATCCGTCATCAAGAGGGCAGTCAGCAAAAAAAACAGCGGCTCAGAAGAATACCGCTTCTTCACGCAGCCAGCAGGGAAGTGCAGGGCAGTCGAAGGATCGTTATCATCAGGCTGCGGCAGGCAGGCAGCAGGCAAGGAAGGAAAAGCCCCGTCAGCCTCAGCGGGAAGAGCGCAGGCAGGAATATGTCCGTCAGCCGCAGAATCGGAGGACAGAGACCGTGGAAGCGGGAGGAACGGTGTTTGACAAGGTTCTTCTTGGGATTGGAACCGCGTTTGGAATCCTGATTCTTCTGATGGTGATTTATATTGCGGTGACTTTAAATGGACTGTTTTCCGCCGGATCAGCAGGAAAAAAAGGCAGGATGTTAGATAGCCAGGCGGCATCCACAGAGCAGATGACCGAAGCGAAGATAACGGAAATGGAAACGGAGACCGAATCGGAAGAGGAAGAAGGCTCTACCGAAGAGGATAAAGATGCAGTAAAGGTTCCTGGATTGTGTGGAAAGAGTCTGGCGGAGGCGAAGACACTGATGACAAAAGCCGGGCTCCAGATGCGTGTCAGCAGTAAATATGAGTATTCCGATCTGTACGCGGCCGGAACAATCTGCAATCAGGACAAAGAAGAAGGATCATCTGCGAAAAAAGGAAGTCAGGTTACTGTCACAATCAGCATCGGAAGCGATAAGTTCCATCTGATCGGAAGCAATTATATCCATCAGAATCTTAGCGTGCTGCAGTATGCGCTCAATTCCTACAAGGAAATTGATGTTGTTCTGGTTGGTCAGGAGAGTGAAGAGTATAAGAAGAATACGGTTCTGAATCTGGATCCGATGGACGGCGATCTGGCGCCAGGAGATACATTGACTGTATATTACAGTACAGGTCCTTCCACAGTAACGGTGCCGGAACTCCGGGGCAAGTCGAAGGAGCAGGCAGTTTCCGCACTGGAGGCAATTGGCCTTCATTTAGGAGCAGTGTCCGAGCAGTATAATGACAGCGTAGATGCAGGAGTAATCTGCGGACAGAGCGCAGCTTCCGGTTCAACGGTAAGGATTGATTCCAGCATTGATGTTGTGATCAGCCTCGGAAGAAAGACCTGTGTGGTTCCGGATCTGATGCGCAATCCGGAAGCAGATGCAATCTCTCAGCTGGCAGCGATTAACCTGACGTATGATATCGTCAGAGAAAACAGTAATGAGTACCCGGCAGGCGTTGTATTCCGTCAGAGCATTGCAGTCGGAACAACAGTTGTTGAGTGGACTAATGTAACGCTTACGGTTAGCCTTGGACCGCAGGAAATCGCGATTGATACCAATGTTGCCGGAAAGACGCCGGAGGAAGTACAGAATACGTTGGCTGCCCAGGGTGTTGCGTGCAATATTGCATACGAAAACAGCGACAGCATTGCAGCCGGACTGGTAATCCGGATTGATCTTCCGGGAGCTGTTTACAGCGGAAGTACCGTACAGCTTGTCGTTTCGGCAGGTCCTGCCGAGACACCGGCACAGCCGGATCCGGTACCGGATACGGAACCTGCTGTACCGGAAACGGAAAATATTCTGGCACCGACAGCCGAAACAGCGGCGCTGACGGCGGATGAGTTGGAAACAGACGCGTAATCAGACAAAAAAAACGGGCAGCCGTCCGATTCTGCCATGGCTGGCAGTGCGGATGGCTGTCACTGTATACAGGAAAGGATATTATGCAGGGAAGGATTATAAAAGGAGTTGCCGGAGCTTATTATGTCCGGTGCGATGACCAGTGCGTATATGAGTGCCGGGCAAAGGGAATTTTCCGAAAGGAGCACAAGAAACCGTTAGTCGGTGATTTTGCTGAGATTGAAGTGCTTGACCCGGAAGCGAAAACAGGAACCGTCTGTGAGCTGCTTCCGCGGAAAAATACTCTGTTCCGTCCGGCCGTTGCCAATGTTGATCAGGCGGCAATCGTATTTGCGTGCAGGGATCCGGAGCCGAATCCCAATCTTCTTGACCGGTTTCTGATTATTATGGAGTCACTAGGAGTACCGGCGCTGATCTGTCTGACGAAGGCAGATTTGTCACAGAACGCAAAGGAACAGGAGATCCGGCGGACGTATGAACAGGCAGGATATCCGGTCTGTATTGTCAGCGTGCAGGAAGAGCAGGGAGATCTTGGTCGGTTAAAGGAACTGCTCAAAGGTAAGGTAACCGCGTTTGCAGGTCCGAGCGGAGTCGGCGAATCTTCCTTGTTAAATTATCTTCATCCGCAGGCAGAGATGGAGACCGGGGCAATCAGTGAGAAAATCCGTAGAGGAAAGCATACTACGCGTCATACGGAGCTGTTCTTTGCAGATGAGGATACCTGTCTGTTTGATACGCCGGGATTTAGTTCGCTGGAGTATACGCATCTGGAAAAGGAAAAGCTGGAATTGTACTTTCCAGAAATGGATCCGTATCTGGGCAAATGTCGGTTCCATGGCTGTACGCATATCAGTGAACCGGACTGCGCGGTGAAAGCTGCATTGGCGGAGGGAAAAATTCCTTTGTCAAGATATGAGAATTATAAACTGTTTTATCAGGAACTTGCATCTAGAAAAAAATACTGAATGGATTAAAGGGAGAAAAACTATGACAGAGCTGGCACCATCCATTTTATCAGCAGACTTTGCAAACCTCGGACGAGATGTAGCCGCTGTGGAAGCGCAGGGAGTCAAATGGCTTCATATTGACGTTATGGACGGGGTATTTGTTCCAAGTATTTCATTTGGATTTCCGGTTATCCGGTCGCTTCGTCCGGTATCCGGGCTGATTTTTGATGTGCATTTGATGATACGGGAACCGATCCGGTATCTCCGGCAGTTTGCAGAGGCAGGAAGCGATTATATCACGGTTCATTATGAAGCATGTGATCAGCTGCAGCAGACGATCGATGAAATTCATGCCTGCGGCTGCAAATGCGGTGTCAGTGTGAATCCGGGAACGCCAATTTCCTGTCTGGAATCCTATTTGGAATCAATTGATATGGTTCTTGTTATGACGGTTGAGCCAGGGTTCGGCGGTCAGAAATATATCCCGGAGACGACAGAAAAAATCCGTGCAATGCGGAAACGTCTGGATCTTCTTCCGCAGCCGGTTTTTCTGGAAGTGGACGGCGGTATTAATACAGGAACTATTCAGACCGTATTAGAAGCCGGAGCAGACCGGATTGTCTGCGGGAGCGCGGTATTTTCCGGCTGTATTGAAGAAAATGTGAAAAAACTGCGCGGCGCAATCCGCGCGTATGAGGAAGGCCATGAGTAAAATATTAATTGTCTGCGGAGGAACGCTGACCGATGCGTTTTTAGAAGCGGAGTATCGCCGCTTTTCACCTGATGTTTGTATAGCCGTTGACGGCGCACTGGAGCATTTTGCCCGGACCGGTCTGAGGGTAACGCATATGGTTGGTGATTTCGATACAGTCCATCCGGAAATGCTGGAACAGTTTTCCGATGGCAGCCGTTATATTGAACGGCATTGTCCGCAGAAAAATGAAACGGATACGGAGCTCGCAGTGATGCTTGCGTTAGGGCTTGCTCCGGAGGAAATAGAGATTCTCGGCGCAACCGGGAACCGGATGGATCATACGCTTGCTAATCTGGATATGCTGTATGAGCCATATTGTGCTGGAGTGTCATGCCGGATTGTGGATGCGTGCAATGAAATTACACTGATCGGAAGCAGAGTATTTCTGAAGCCGGATCCGCGTTACAAATACGTGTCCTTTTTCCCGTTTACCGACCATATCACGAATCTCTGCCTGCGCGGATTTGCATATCCGATTGAAGGATACGAAATCCGGAGAGGGAAAAAATCAGGCCGCTGTGTCAGCAATGAAATCACGGCAGAGACTGCTGAAGTTTCGATTGGAGAAGGATTGCTGTTCTGCATCCGATCGAGAGATCCGAAGGCGGAAGGATCAGACCAAAAGGAGGAATGCGTATGCGCAGAGCCAGGCCACTTCGATTGATTCTTCTTTCATTTTTGATTATATCTGCAGCGGGATGTGGACGGATCGGCAATGTGTATCTTTCCGCGTCGATGACGGACACGTACCTGGCTGCCGCAAATGCTTCCGCTCTGACCGCAAAGGAGGCATATCTGATTGTAATGGATTATCAGAACCGTTATAATCATTATTACGCGCAGACAGGAATCAGTGATTTCTGGAATACAGAGGTAGCTGGAACAACGTTTTCCGAGTATTTAAAGGAAAAACGTCTGCGAGAAGAGGTATGCGCGCTGCTCCTTCTGGATGATATGGCAAAAGAAAATGATCTGTCGCTGGATGAATCGGAAATCAATACCTGTCAGGAAGCAGCTGCCGCATATTATTCCGGTCTGAATGATGCGGAGCGCGCATTCTGCCAAGCAAAGGAAACAGATGTACAGTCTCTGTATGAAAAGTACC
>CAJMMH010000027.1 GCA_905214365.1 uncultured bacterium | reverse complement strand
GCAGTTATTTGGTTATGAGCAAGTAGCGAAGCGGATTGCGAATATCCGCTTGACACACGTTCTAGAGAAAGGCGGAAAAATGAAGCTTGTATACATGCTTGGAAAAAGCGCTTCCGGGAAGGATACGGTTTATAAAAAACTGAGAGAGGATTATGGGGATGTTCTTTGGCCGATGATTCCATATACGACTAGGCCGATGCGAGAGGGCGAGAAGGAAGGAGACCAGTATCATTTTATTACGATGGAGCAGTCGGATGAACTGGAGCGTCAGGGAAAGGTCATTGAGAAACGCGTTTATCAGACGGTATTCGGTCCGTGGAAGTATCTGACGATTGATGAGGGCCAGACGAGGACGGATGGAGCCTATCTGATGATTGGAACGCTGGAATCTTTCTGTAAAATCAGAGATTATTATGGGAAGGAAGCGATGATTCCGGTTTATCTGGAGGTTGAGGATGGCCTGCGGCTGGAGCGCGCAATGGCGAGGGAACGCATGCAGCAGACGCCGAAATATGCGGAAATGTGCCGGCGGTTTCTGGCGGACGAGGCGGATTTCGCGGAGGAAAACATGAAAAAGGCCGGGATAGAGAAACGGTTTGAAAACGTGGATATGGAAGCCTGTGTAAAAGAAATTGAAGCCTATCTGGCCGGGTATGGAATCATTCCGGGGTAAACCAGATGGAGATTGCATTGAAAAGGCGGTCAGAATGAGACAGGGAGCAAATCGCAGACCGGTCAAAAATCCAAGAAGGTCGAAAATCAGACGGTGGAATCAAAAGAAATTCGTTGCGGGCGTTTGGACGGTATGATAAAATTACAGAAAAAAGAACGGGAGCGCTGGCAATGGGAAAAAAATGGATTGGGATAATCAGCAGCCTGATGCTTGTACTGGCGGCAGTGACTGGCAGCGTTTGGCCTGCCTGGGCGGAAGATTCCGGAAAAATGATGCAGGGGCAGGGAGCGGAATCAGTGGAAACTGCCGGAGAATTGGAGTATGCGGTTCTGGAGGAAAGTACAGGGCGGCAGAAGGTACAGATGGAATATTATCAGTACAATGTCTGCGGCTCCTGCCATCCGGAGGATGATTTCTATGCGATTGTGACGGATATGATTCGTCCGCTGAGAGAAGAATATCCATATGAAATTATGGTATATAATACGTTTCGTTCGTATGACAGGCAAAAGTTTCAAAAACGGCTGCAGGAACTGGGGCTGAAGGAGGAGGAAACGGCGCTTCCGGCGCTGATTATCGGATCGTCCTGCCTGAGCGGTCTGGATGATATCCGCGCGGGAATCAAAAGTCTGCTGATTGACGCGTCAAATCAGGCGGAAACAGAGAATACTGCGGATCTGGAAAATGGGACGACAGCGGGTGCAGATACGCAGGAAAATCCGACGGCGGATACAGGAGCAGAGGAAAGCCGGGAAGAAGGAGTAGAAAACTGGAAAGAGCAGCTGCGGAGAACGGCGGTAGAAGACACCGAGGATGAGTCGGTTCTCTTTTACTTTTCAACAGTATCCTGCGATGACTGCAATACGGTGAAGGAGTTTCTTGCAAGGATGACGGCAGAGCAGGAAGCGTCATCCGAAAAGCCGTCCGGATCCGAAAAAACGTCTGGAGCGCAGGCGGAAAAGCTTTCTGCGCTGAAGATTCACGAGTTTAATATTGCGGAAGGCGACGGAGTTGTTGTTTTGCAGCAGCTGTTTGAGATTTACGGGGTTCCCTCGGAGGAACAGCAGGTTCCGATCGTCTTTTTTAACGGCGGTTATCTGAGCGGGGCAAAAGCGATTTCTGATCAGCTTGACAGACTGTGGAAGCAGGGAACATTGACCGGTTTTGATCTGGAAGCGCTGCTTGCGTCTTCTGGCAGCACAGATGAGGAAAAGCCGCTTGCTTCGCTGACATCGTATCTTGGTCTGGCAGTAACCGGATTTATCAACGGAATCAATCCATGCGGCGCGTCGATGCTGCTGATGCTTCTTGCGGCAATGGCGATGGCCGGACGCTCGGTTATTCGGGTTGGCTGCGCGTATCTGGCAGGAAAATTTGCGGCATACTGCGCGATGGGACTGGGCCTGTATCAGCTGTTTTTGATGATCGACCAGAATATTTTGCTTAGTGTCAGTCGTGTGCTGACATGGGTGTTTGCGGCGTTCTTTCTGGTACTGGCGGTGCTGTATCTGATTGACTTTATCAATGTGCGGAAGAAGGAATATGGAAAAATCCGCATGCAGCTGCCGCAGGCGCTCCGAAAATGGAATCATAGGCGGATTGAAGAAGCGTCAAAAGCGAAGGGAGTCTGGTTGATTCCAGCGGCATTTCTGCTCGGAATTGTCATTTCGGCGGGAGAGTTTTTCTGCACCGGGCAGGTATATCTGGCGGCGATTCTGTATCTGATGAAGATGCAGCAGGAACAGCAGCTGCAGACGGCGGCGGCATTTCTGATTTACGTTGCGGCCATGTGTATTCCGAGCCTGCTGATTGTGCTGGTAATTGAGAAAACCAGAAATGTAATCCGTATGTCCAATGCAGCTGTAACGTGGCTGCCGGTGATCAAGTTAGTAACGGCAGTGGTATTTTTCCTGTTTGCAGTGCTTATGATTTTGCAGTAATGTCTGCATGCGAACCTTTTGCAGGATCAGCCAAGCGGATATTCGCAATTGAAGCAGGTGACTTCCTTGATTTGTTAAAAAATGTCCGGCATATATAAAGAACCGGCCTTCAGAAGTCAGAGAAAATCTGATGATTGAAGGTCGGTTCTTTTATGGCGATACGCCTGTTTTATGCGTGAGGCATCTGGCGGCAGTCTGGATTACTGAGTGTCTTCGAGAACAGCGTGATCGATCGGTTCGATGCCGGTATAGTGTTCGAGCAGGGCAAAATCGGGTTCGCCGCCATTTTGAAGCATTTCGGTGATTTTTGCGGTCAGATGCTGGCGGACTGCGCCGCGATGGATGTAACAGGGTTCCGGATCCTTGTAAAGCGCGATGCTCGTTTCAAGTACAGTATCCTCACTCAGCGGAACGTCGCTGACCGGGCCGCGGTAAAGTTCGATATCTTCTCCGGAGAGAACAAGCTGCGGGATCTTCTTTCGGGAATGAAACATGGTAGAATCTCCTTTCAAGTTTTACTGTTGTTTTCTGATAAAAGCTGTTATAATAAAAGACACAGATTATAATAATTGCATTTTATCGTAATGTACTCCCGGAAATTCGTTGTACCTGAATTTCCGAGAGTACGTCATATAAGAACGGTCGAATTAAGATAACTTCAGTATATCACCCGAAGGGGGAAAAGGGAATATGTGGAGGCGGATTTTTAAAAATTCAAAATGGATGTCAATCCAGATGCTCTGCTCCTATCTGGCTGTGCTGGCAGCGCCGCTGGCGGCGATCGTTATTTTTTATGTACAGACAAGCAGCGCGCTTCTGGATGTGCAGTATGAAAAATCGTACCGGATGCAGCGGGAAGCGGCAGCAAGCTTTGAGCAGCAGGTGGGTGAAGTGAGCAATGTGGCGGGGTATCTGGTTAAGGAACCGGAAGTGCTGCGGATGATAAAGCCCTATAGCAGTAAAGTAGATGAATTTTGGAAGAAGTATCAGTTTGTGCAGAATCGGCCGGATTACAGGCTGACCAATAAGCTGATCCGGAATGTATATCTCTTATCGAAGACAGGACAGTATATGATCCGGATGCCTGTTGTCGTACCGGTATCGGCACCGGGCTATCAGAGTGTGACCGAATTTGGCGCTGCGAGTTATGAAGGCCTGATGAGAGAACTGTGCAGTTCATATGCGTATGGAAATATCAAGCTGATACAGGGAAAAAATGGTACGCAGGAGATGGCAATCCTTTATTCCCTTCAGAATGAAAAGGGGGTTGTCGGGGTGACAGCTATTCTGCTCGACAGCGAGCAGATTAATGAGGTACTTGGCAGCAGTAACCCCTATGAAGAATCCATTACGTGTATTATGGGGAAGGATGGGACGGTTATCCATGCAATTCCCGGAATGGAGTGCAGTCTGGACAAAGATGCGCTGGAAGGAGCCTGGCAATATCAGCTGGAACAGGGAAAGCAGTCAGACGGATATCAGGTTATAACCATTGGCAGATGCAAGTATCTGATGTGTGTGAAAACCGGCGGCGTACAGGACTGGATGTATGTAACAGCAACGCCTGTCAGTGTACTGACCGAACAGATCCGCAGTATGCGTGTCTGGTTGATTGTGCTGCTGCTTCTGGCCTGCATTGTCAGCCTTCTTGTCTGCACCTATTACTGGAGCCGCAGGCGCGGACTGATCCGCCAGTGCGCGGACTTTCAGGAAAAAATGGAAGAAAAGGGTACGCTGTCCGCACCAGAAAATCAGGATTTCTGGGGGGCGGTTGGCGCTGCGTTTGATCATCTCGATACACTGCAGGAGACGCTTTCTCAGCAGGAAGAGCTGGTGCGCGAGTCTGTACTGAGGAACCTTCTGTATGGCAACTACGCATCAGAGAAGGAGCTAGAGCCAGAACTTGCAAGAGCGAAAATAACGTTTGCGTCGGATGCGTATTATGTGGCGGTGTGGGCATTTGATGGAGTATCGGAAAGCGGTATGTTTGGAGATATTGCGGATTTCCGTGCATATATCCGGCATTTTCTGCAGGAAAACGGAATGCTGCAGGGCAGATATTTTTATGAATTGAATTATAATACGCTGGCAGTCATTATTGAAAGTCCGGAAATCCGGTCTCTGGCTGATGTGAAGAACCGCTTCCTGGAGCGGAATAATCAGCTGAGAGAGCAGGTACAGATTGAATGTTATACTGGAATTGCCGGATCGGTTGACGATCCAGTTCAGATTGGTGCGGCATTTGAGAACGCAAAGGACGCCTGCGAATATGCAAGATACTATAAGATGGCAGCTCCGATGGAAAAGTCAGAAATTCCGGAGCTGACTTCAACGCTGTTTTTTACGCAGGAACAGGAGAAACGGTTCTGTGAAACAATTCGTGAGGGCAGCGATGAGCAGTTGTGCAGGGAATTGGAAGAGATCCGGCAGACGATTGACGCGCAGCGGCCGAGCATACCGGTGGCAAATCATTATATGAACTTTGTACGCAGTGCTGTAATACGCGCAGTGTCTGATTACAGTACGGAGCCGGATATGCTTGTGCAGATAACGAAAATCAGTGAAGCGGAAAGCTGGAAGGAACTGTTTGAACTGACCGTGCAGGCAAAGCAGCTGATTCGCGCAGGACAGAGCCAGGCGGCGGACCGGATTCTAGAGCAGAAGAAGCAGGAGCTGGTGGGTCATATCTATGCACATTATGCGGAAAGCAATTTTAACCTGGCAGTTCTGGCAAAGCAGTATGGTGTGTCGGAAAGCAAGATGTACCGTGATTTCCGGTTGTATTTCGGTCGTTCATTTGCGGAGATTCTGGAGAACATAAGGATTGATCAGGCGCGCAGTCTGTTAGAAAAGGGGTATCCGGTGAAGGAAGTAACGAAACAGACCGGATATTCCAGCGATGTGTCGTTTCGCCGGGCATTTAAGCGCGTTGTCGGGGTTGCGCCGACAGAATTCGCAGGAAACCGGAGCGATTTCTAAAAGTTGTTTGACTGAAAATGCAAGAAAAGTATGGTAAAAGCAAAAAATGTTTGTTGAAAAAATACTGCTATTTGGATATAATGATGACAACATGATCCCAAATACAGAGGAAATTTGGGAAAAGTGCTACAATCAATCGCTCGGAACTTCCATATCAGGACTGGCGCGTCTGCAGTGGCTCTGCAGAAGATATTCGGAAGAACGGGCAGTAACACACTCTGAAGAGAGTACATCATCAAAAGGGAGGAAATGATATGAGAAAAATCAGCAAGGCAGCAGCGATGCTCTGCGCAGCAGCAATGGTAATCCCGTCCGCAGCAAATGTATTTGCAGCGGCAGAGGATGGCGGAGCATCCGAGCTTACCGAAGTTGGAACCTATCCGATCAGCGAGGAACCGCTTGAATTTACTATGTTCCGTACCAGCATGCCGAACGTTGAGGACTTCCAGACCAACGACTTTACTAAGTATATGGAAGACCTGACAAACATCAAGTTTGAATTTGAGGCAGCTTCCCGTGATGACCGTCAGGAAAAGCTGAACATGGAGTTCAATACCAGTACCTATCCGGATGTTATCATGCACTACGCGCCGGATGCTGCGAAGTGGGGTATTGAGGAAGGTATCCTGATTCCGTTAGACGGCCTGATCGAAGCAAACATGCCGAACTATATGGAAAAGATGGGACAGTATCTGGATCAGATGAGAGAGACTGACGGACATATCTATCAGCTCGCAGGTCTGAACGAGTGCTATCACTGCATGTATGCTCGCAAGATGTGGGTAAACACTCACTATCTGGAGGAAATGGGCGTTGAAGTTCCGCAGACGACGCAGGAATTTTATGATGTCTGCAAGAAGTTCGTTGAGACTTATCCGGATAAGATCGCAATCGGCGGCGCAAGCAGCGGTTGGTATGTTGACTTTGTAGCATGGCTGATGGGTTCCTTCACGCTGGATTCCGGTGAATACGGAAAGATCGCTCTGGATCCGGACGGAAATATGGTCAGCGCGGCAGTTACCGACGAGTGGAGAGAGGGACTTCGCTACATCAAGAGCCTGTACGATCTCGGCGCAATCTACGATGGAAACTTTACTCAGAACGCAGAGCAGCTGCGTACCATCATGAACCAGGAAGATGTTCCGGTTCTGTTTGTTCCGTTCGGAACGATTTCTGATGGTATTGATTCTGAGTCCAACAATGAAGTTTACAGACAGTATCAGTGCATTTCCCCGCTGGAAGGTCCGGACGGCACTCGTATTACTCCGTACTTTAAGTACAGCGGTCTGGAAACCGGAAGTGTTTCCATTACAGATCATTGCACGAATCCGGCAGCTGTTCTTCGCTGGATTGATTACTTCTTCTCTGAGAAGGGAGATATTTCCGCTCAGTTCGGTGCTGACGAAGGAAAAGACTGGGTTTGGGAGCCAAATGACGGTTCTGTTGGTTTAAATGGCGAACCGGCTATGTATAAGATTTCTGATGAGGCACAGTACTCTCCTGAGGTACAGAACCATGACTGGCAGGATCTGGTAATCCGTTATGCACCGGCTGATTATCGTCTGGGCGCAGCAACTGATCCGGATGTTGATACCGGAACAGCTGCAGGACTTGAAAAGCTTCTGTATGACGCAACAAAGGAAAAGCAGGAGCCGTACGCACAGAATCCGGAAAACGGCGATCTGGATGTTCTTCCGGATCTGAAGATGACTGCTGACGAGGCTACCGAGCTTCAGACCATTCAGGTTGAGGTTCAGAACTATATCAACAGCTCTAAGGTTGCGTTTATTACCGGAGAAAAGAGCCTGGATGATGATTGGGATACCTATAAGGAAGAGTTGGATGCATGCGGACTGCAGACCATGATCGATATCTATCAGGCTGCTTATGACAGACAGTTCAAGGATGCAGAATAAATAATTCATGTCATGTATCCGTCGCTTGCGGCAGATCATCCGGATAACCGGGGAGGAGGCAGGTGGAACCCCACCTGCCTTTTCTTTTTCTATCTGCAGCAGGAAAAGATGTGCTTTTGGAAGCTTTTTGGGCAGAAATGATTCTGGGAGTACATAAACAAAGGAAGGAGGGCTTTTCGTTTGAAGGAAATTAATAAAGCCGGAAAGAAAAAGAAGAAGCTTGGAAGCTATAACTGGCAGTTCTGGGCGATTATCGCGCTGCCGATTATTTACGCGTTTGTATTTGCATATATTCCGATGGGCGGAATTATTGTTGCGTTTCAGAAGTATTCGCCAAGAAAAGGAATTTTTGGAAGTGAATGGGTGGGCCTGAAGTACTTTAAGCAGTTCTTTACCACACCGTCCAGCCGAAAAATCATTTTGAATACCTTGTACCTTGGTGTCTACAGCCTAATTGCGGGATTCCCGATTCCGATTCTTCTTGCGATTCTTCTGAATGAGATGAGAAGCAAGAAGTATAAGAAGTTTATCCAGATGGTAACGTACGCGCCGTACTTTATTTCCACTGTTGTTATGGTTGGTATGATGATGCGTATGATGGATATGCGTACCGGTATTATCAACCGCGCGCTGCAGGCAATCGGTATTGGCCCGATCAACTTCTTCGGTGAAGTTAATATGTTCCCGTCTCTTTATGTATGGAGCGGCATCTGGCAGGGTGCCGGATATTCGTCCATCATTTACATTGCGGCGCTGGCTGGTGTCAGCCCGGAACTTCAGGAAGCTGCGATTGTAGATGGAGCGAATCGTCTGCAGAGAATCCTGCATGTTGATCTTCCAGCGATTGTTCCGACCATTATTACTATGCTTATCTTCAACTGTGCAAGTATTATGAGCATTGGCTTTGATAAGGTATATTTGATGCAGAATGATATGAACATTAACCGTTCAGAAGTAATTTCTACATTTGTTTACAAAGTTGGTCTGACCAGAGGCGATTTCTCGTTCTCAACGGCGGCCGGTCTGTTCCAGTCTGTTGTCAGCTTTGTGCTTCTTGTTATTGTTAATAAGGTCTGCAAGCTGGTGACTGAGACAAGTCTGTGGTAAAGGAGGGAAAAACGAATGAGTCAGACCGCAATCAAACCAAACAGTCCATTTAAGAAATTCCGGACCGAAAGCCCGGCGAGTAAGTTTTTCACCATTCTGCTGTATGTTGTGATGACGATTATCGTTCTGATCGTGCTGCTTCCGGTTATGCATATTATATCGGCATCATTTTCTGAGCCGCAGGCGGTAATCAGCGGAAAGGTATCCTTCTGGCCGAAGGATTTTACGCTGAGAGGCTACGAGGCGGTATTCGGTTATAAGAAATTCTGGACGGGCTTCCGCAACTCTTTGTTTTACATGATTGTCGGAACCTTTATCAACATTGTCATGACGCTGCTGTGCGCGTATCCGCTTTCCAGAAAGGAATTTACCGCACGGAATAAGGTTGCAATGTTTTTTGTATTTACGATGTATTTCTCCGGCGGTATGGTACCAAGTTTCATGCTTGTAAACGCTCTCGGAATGGTGGATACTATATGGGCAATGCTGATTCCGGGCGCAATGTCTACCTATAACGTAATCATCGCGAGAACTTATATGGTCAACTCGATTCCGGATGAGTTGTATGAGGCTGCCGAGATTGATGGATGTACGCCGTTCAAGTATCTGATCCGTGTCGTTGTGCCGCTGTCCAAGCCGATTATCGCGGTACTTGTGCTGTATTACGGCGTTGCAAGATGGAATTCCTATCAGGATGCGATTCTGTACCTGCAGAAGGCAAATTACCTGCAGCCGCTGCAGATCATCCTGCGTGAGATCCTGATTATGAACGATATTGATGAAACCATGATGGGAAGTGCGGATGCGCTTGCAAGACAGCGTGGGCTGAAGGATCTGCTGCAGTACGCAGTTATCGTTGTTGCGTCGGTTCCGGTTATGATTATTTATCCGTTCGTTCAGAAGTACTTTGTAAAGGGAGTTATGATCGGCGCGGTCAAGGGCTGATCGAAGATGAAAGAAGCCGCGGTCTTTCAGGCCGCGGCAGACAGGAGGAAACATGTATCAGTTTAATCGGGAAGAGTATAACAAAAGAATGGAATGGTATGTCGATGCAAGATTCGGCATGTTCATTCACTGGGGCTTGTATTCGATTCCGGCAAGAGGCGAGTGGATCCGCAGCTTTGAGGAAATCACAAAAGAAGATTACATGAAGTATTTCTACGAGTTTGATCCAAAGGATTATGACCCGAAGAAATGGGCGAAAGCCGCAAAGGAAGCCGGCATGAAGTATGTGGTTCTTACCGCAAAGCACCATGACGGCTTTTGCCTGTTTGACAGCAAATATACGGATTTTAAGTCCACAAATACGAAATGTGGCCGTGATCTGATTGCCGAGTATGTGGAGGCAGTACGCGCGGAAGGGCTGAAGGTCGGCCTGTATTTCTCACTGATCGACTGGTATCATGACGATTTCCCGCATTACGGCGACCGTCAGCATCCGATGAGAAATAATCCGGCTTACAGCAATGAAAACCGCAACTGGGATAATTATGTGGAGTTTATGCACAATCAGGTGCGCGAGCTCTGCACCAATTACGGACAGATCGATGTGCTCTGGTTTGATTTCTCCTATGACGATATGAGAGGAGAAAAGTGGGGTGCAACGAAGCTGATCAATATGGTGCGCGAGCTGCAGCCGCAGGTTATCATTGATAACCGCCTGGAAGCGAGCGGCGAGGGCTACGGTTCCCTGGCAAGCGGAAATCCGACTCCGTATCACGGCGATTTTGTCAGCCCGGAGCAGATCATTCCGCCGTACGGAATCCGCGATGTCAACGGAAACCCACTAAACTGGGAAGCCTGCATTACTATGAACAATAACTGGGGTTACTGCGCAAAAGACAAGTTCTTCAAGCCGTCCCCGATGATTATTAAAAAGCTGGTTGAGTGTGTTTCCAAGGGCGGCAACATGCTGCTGAATGTCGGTCCGGACGCTTATGGAAATATTCCGCCGGAATCCATGAAGATCCTTAACGAAATCGGCGCATGGATGAAGAAAAACAGCAAGAGTATTTATGGCTGCGGGATGGCCGGAATTGAAAAGCCAGATTACGGACGCGTAACCAGAAACGGGAACCTGCTGTATTATCATATGTTTGAGAATACAATGGGACCGGTTCCGCTGACCGGAATTAGGCCGGGAACCGTAAAGAAGATCCGTCTGCTGTGCGACGGCAGCGAAGTGCCGGTTTCCAACAGCTGGGTACACAGCGATTATCCGGATATCGTATTTGCAAATCTTGGACCGAACCCGGTACTGCCGGATCCGGTTGATACGGTACTGGAAGTAGAACTGACGGAATAAGAGGAAATGAACATGATTCTGAAGCTGGAACCGTCTCTGACGGAAAAAATTGAAAAGCAGTATGAAGAGTGGATGACCTGCTGTCCGCAGAAAAAGCAGGAGATTGATGCATGGATTGCAAAAGCAGATACGGATGAAGCCGTGTGCATGAAGTTTCTGTACGCGTATATGCACCCGTGCGATATCATCTCCTATGAGGTGGAGGCAATTGCGTCCTACGTGAAGGCAACGCTTGAGATGTACCGGAATATTCCCTACGCAAAGCAGGTGCCGCCGGAGCTGTTCTTTACTTATGTGCTGAGCGTTCGCGTCAACAATGAGGATCTGGATCAGAGCCGCGCATGGATTTATGAGCAGCTGGCAGACCGCGTAAAGGATAAAAAGACAATGACCGAGGCTGCGCTGGAGGTCAATTATTGGTGTTACGAAAAAGCCACATATATCCCTTCTGATGGACGTACATTGGCGCCGTTCGGCATGTGCTGCTCTGCACGCGGCCGCTGCGGAGAGGAATCCACGCTTGCGGTGTCGGCAATGCGCAGCGTCGGAATCCCGGCAAGACAGTGCTATGTGCCGCGCTGGGCACACTGCGATGACAATCACGCATGGGTCGAGGTATGGGCAGACGGAAACTGGCATTATCTCGGCGCGTGCGAGCCGGAGCCGGTTCTGGACAAGGGCTGGTTTACTGCCGCGGCATCCAAAGCAATGCTGGTTCATGCAAAGGCTGTTTCTGATTTGGAGAGCTCCGCGGAAATTGCTTATAAGACACCACTGTATGCGCTGATGAATGTGACAGAGCGATATGCGGACTGTGAGAAACTGACTGTAACAGTTACGGATCACGGAACTCCTGCAGAGGGTATTTTTGTTGCGTTCTGTCTGGTCAACTACAGCGAACTGTTTCCGCTTCACCGGGAGAAAACCGGAGCGGACGGAACGGTATCCTTTGTTACCGGCAAGGGCGATCTGTATGTGTGCGCGGTTCTGAACGGCAGATATCTTGGTAAAAAAGTGGATATGCGGGTGCAGCAGTCGGTCACGCTGGAGATGGAAAATGGCATCTGCCCGGAAATGATGACAGAGACGAAAGAAGAGCGGTTTGATCTGAATCCACCGATGGAGTCGATGCCGAAGGCTGCCGGAGCGCAGATGAAGAAGGAGCATGAAGCGCGTCTGGCACGCTGCGAGGAAATCCGCGGCGCGTATGAGGCCGGATTTGTAAAGGAGCAGGCGGATGCAGAGGACGCGTGGAACGGTTATTATGTCAATGCAAGGGGCAATCAGGAGGAAATCCGCAAGTTTGCCGCAGATCCGGAGTTTTCCGACGAAGATAAGCACCTGATGCTCGACACACTGCGCAGCAAGGACTTCCTGGATACAACGGCAGAAGCGCTGGCATCGTACTTAAGAGAAGCGCTTCCGTACAAGGAGAAGTTCTCACAGGAGGTATACCAGAAGTATCTGCTTGCGCCACGTGCCGGAGATGAAAAGCTGACCGGAAGCCGCAGGGCAATTATTAACTGTCTGAAGGAAAAGCAGATATTCCCGGAAGGAACGCCGCTGACAGCGGAAATGGTATGGGCGTATGTCTGCAGCCTGACGGTTGTTTCTGACTTTGGAAGCGGAAACTGGACGGCAGAGGCGGCCGGATGCATCCGTTACGGAATCATCACGGCGGTTTCAAAGCGGGTTGTCTTTGTGGAAATCTGCCGCGCGATGGGAGTCCCGGCAAGACTGAATCCGATAACCGGGAAGGCAGAGGCAGTTCTTGCCGGCACGGACGGGATTGTGTTCCAGACAATGGAACAGGAGAGCCAGGAGGCTTCTGTGGAAACGGAAGAAAAGCAGGTAGTGCTGACGCTGGTAAATACGTCTGACCGTAAGATGGAATACTGGCTCCATATGACGATTGCGCGCTTTGAAAATGGCGCGTACCAGACGCTGAATTACGAAAATATGGCGCTGGAGCCGGGGGCAAAAACAGAGCTGAAGCTTGCACCGGGTGCGTACCGCGTTATCACCACGCAGCGTCAGATCGACGGCGGCGTCAGCTGCGTCGCGGAGTCTTTCTGCATGACGGCGGATCGCGTGCTGGAACTGAAGCAGGCAGAGGCGCAGATTGCGCAGAAGTGCCATCAGGCAGATCTGCCGGATACTACGGCACAGCCGGTAACGGCAGCAGGAGAAACGATCGGAGAACCGGTATCTATCCGTTCCTTATATCAGGGCCAGAAGACAGTTCTTATCTTTGCGGAGCCTGGAAAGGAGCCGACCGAGCATCTGTTCCAGGAAATCCTGGAGTGCCGGGAAGCGTACAAAAAGGGAAATTACCGTCTGGTGATTGCGCTTGAAAGCGCGGCAGTTCTGAAAAACGAGACGCTGCAGCGGGTGCTCGCGGCGGGACTGAACCTGGAGACAGTTCTTGTAAAGGATGACGAGTACCTGTACCGTCTGCATGAAGTAATGCATGTCGGTGATGAGCGGCTTCCGTATGCGCTGGCTGTAAGCAGGGAAGGAAATGGTTTGTTTGCGTTCGCCAATTACAATATCCGTACCGCCTGGACGCTGATGGCAATTCTGGACGAAAAGGGCTGAAAAAGCGGAACTGACAGCCTGTATCCGGGTGCCGCGTGATACCGGCGAAAACGAAAAGGAGCCGGAACATGCGGATTGGAACCGATATTGAAAAGAAATGAAAAGGAAACCGGTATTGCCGGGTGTTTGAAAAAATGCCTGCAGTACCGGTTCTTTTTATCGGGAAGCATTTATGTACAGAGTTGGGCAGAGCGGTCAGCGGATTTTAGACATAAGAATTAAATGTTACCATTGTAAATAATACGTATATACAGCAGGGTTTGCATATGGACATTCAAAATTGGATGTGGTATACTATGCTATATTCTACGTATAGTAGCGCAGTCTCTGGCTGCGGCGGGAAGGGAGCTGATACAATGGCAGGTTTTGAATCTGTACTTGGCAACGAACAGGTGCGGGAATATTTTCGCCATGCGGTAGATTCCGGAAAGGTTTCTCACTGTTATGTGCTGAGTGGAGAGGACGGGCTTGGAAAGATGACGCTTGCGAAGGCGTTTGCCCAGACTTTGCTGTGTGACTCCCCGGTAGGGCGTCCGTGCGGGAAGTGCCACTCCTGCGTTCAATTTGAGAGTGGGAATCATCCGGATGTGATTTATACAACGCATGAGAAGCCGACAGTCATCGGCGTAGATGATGTGCGGACTGGTATTGTAGAGGATATCGCGCTCCGCCCCTACAGCAGTGATTATAAAATTTATATTATGGACGAAGCGGAAAAGCTGTCTGTGCAGGCACAGAACGCGCTGCTGAAGACCATTGAGGAACCGCCGTCCTATGGAATCCTGATGCTTCTGACCACCAATGCAGCGGGTTTGCTCGATACAATTCGTTCCAGAAGCATTCTTCTCAGCATGCGCCCGGTGGAAAATCAGGTGTTAGAGTCGTATCTGAGAAAAGAAGACGTGGATGCGCAGAAGATTCCGTCGCTGGTCAAGTTTGCGCAGGGCAATATCGGAAAAGCCATGAAGCTGTCCGGTTCCGAAAACTTTTCAGCAATGATGGATCAGATCATGGAACTGTTAAAGAAGGCAGATATCCTTGATTTTGAAACGATGCTGACCGGAATCGAAAACCTGGAAACGTTTAAGATTAATATCAAGGACTGTCTGTCCTTTATCCGGATGTGGTTTCGCGATGTGCTGCTGTATAAGGCAACCGGGGATCCGAATCTTCTCATTTTTTTCGATGAGATAGTGGCGATCCGCAGGTATTCTACGAGGTTCAGCTACAACGGGATTAACCGGATTCTGGATGAAATCGAAGCAACTGAACGCAGACTGGATGCGAACGTAAACTTCTCGCTGTCGATGGAGCTGCTGTGGCTGACGATCCGGGATGGAAGCAGGGATTGAGTGATAGGAAGCCACATGGAAATAGAAGTCAGATTGGAGTTATAGATGATTAAGGTAATTGGAGTGAGATTCCGCAGAGCCGGAAAGATTTATTATTTTGACCCGATTGATCTCGATATCACGGAGGGAATGCATGTGATTGTTGAGACGGCAAGAGGCATCGAATATGGCTATGTGGTTCTCGGCGTCCGCGAGATGGACGATGAGAAGGTGATACAGCCGTTAAAGCCGGTGCTTAGGATCGCGACTGAGGCGGATGACCGGGTATCCGATGAGAACCGAAGAAAAGAGAAGGAAGCATTTAAAATCTGTCTGGAAAAAATTGCAAAGCATCATCTGGAGATGAAATTGATTGATGTCGAGTATACATTTGACAACAACAAGATTTTGTTTTACTTTACTGCCGATGGACGTGTTGATTTCCGTGAGCTGGTCAAGGATCTTGCGTCTGTATTCCGTACCAGAATCGAGCTGCGCCAGATCGGTGTCCGCGATGAGACCAAAATTCTCGGTGGAATCGGTATCTGCGGCCGCCCGCTTTGCTGCAATACCTTTCTGCCGGAGTTCGTACCGGTTTCGATCCGCATGGCGAAGGATCAGAACCTGTCTCTGAACCCTGTGAAGATTTCCGGTGTCTGCGGTCGTCTGATGTGCTGCCTGAAGAATGAAGAGGAAACCTACGAGTACCTGAACAGTAAGCTGCCGGTCGTCGGCGATTTTGTTACGACGGACGATGGACTGAAGGGTGAGGTTTCAAGCGTCAGTGTACTGCGTCAGTTGGTTAAAGTGATTGTAACGGTCGGCAAGGACGATAAGGAAATTCGCGAATACAAGGTTTCTCAGCTGAAGTTCAAGCCGCGCCGCCGCAAGGAAAAAATGCAGCAGATTGCGGACGGAGACCTGCGCAACTTAGAGGCGATGGAAAAGAAGGAAGCAAAGTCGAGATTGAACGATAAGTAACAGCAGATAACAGAAAAGCACAGATTCGCGGGAGAGCTTTAACAAATCAAGGAAGTCCCCTGCTTCAATTGCGAAGAGCAATAAGCAGTGGG
>CAJMMH010000026.1 GCA_905214365.1 uncultured bacterium | reverse complement strand
TATTATCGACTGATTTAATTTTATGATAGAATATACGAACTGTCAATAACAAAAAGGCAATTCATCCCACCACTTTAGAAGCGGGGAACTTCTTGCCAATTGGTGTTAAAACCTGTTTCAATTATACAGGTTTTTCCCTGGTTCCGCAAGTATTGTATTATTCTGATTTCCTCGCGCTTTGAGCTGTTTTCCTGTGCACCTTTTCTGCGCAGCACAGTTTTCAAAGCTTCACTCCATAAACTGCCGGCTCTTTTGCTTCCGCTGCCTGCGTCTGTGCAGCGGCCGCTGCCCCTCCGCCCTGGTGCAGATGCTCGCTGTAGCACTCAAAGCTTGCTTCGATTTCTTCCAGCTTATCCGCGTAAACCTTCAATTCCGCCCGCAGCTGCTCCCGGTTTTCCACATTTTTTTTATAGGAAACGCGATGCTCCATACTGGCCCAGAAGTCCATCGACATCGTACGGAACTGAACCTCAACCGGAAAATACTCCATTCCGTCCAGGCAGTACACCGGCACGCCGACAATGACATGATAGCTGCGATAGCCGTTTGGCTTCGGGGACGCGATATAATCGCGCTCCTGGATAATCAGCAGATCGGTCTGGCGTTTCAATATCCCGACCAGATTATAAATATCGTTCACAAAATAGCAGATCACGCGGATTCCGGCAATGTCCTTCAAATAATCCTTGGCATTCATCACCGTTGGCTCTTTTCCCTTACGGGCAAGCTTTTCCTCCAGGCTTGCCTTCTCCTTGATCCGTTCCTGAATGTTGTGTACCGGTTGGCTGACTGATGTTTCGTAAAGACTGTGATTCAGTACGTCAAGCCTTGTCAGAAGCATTTGCATGGCATCCCGGTACGGACGCACAAACTCATAGTATTCTTTATCTGTCATTTCATTTTCATCCCTGTCCAAGATCTATATTTTCAAACGCACAGAGCCGCTCCCCGCACATTGCCGCACAGTTCTGCATCGGGCCACCGTCTCTTGTGCAAAATCCCCATTTTCTCATACCTTTTGCTATTGTATCGGGTAATTGTGTCTATTCTATGGACGGATTCTAACGAAATTATAAAGCCGGATGGTCAGATTTCATCCAGAAACGCAAGCGGATCCTTTTCTTCGGAATGAATGAAATGCATCAGCATGTAGGCGCACATGATCGCAACATTTTCTTCTTTCAGAATCCGTCTGCACTCGTCCCGGTCCGCAATTACTACCTGGATATCCTCCGACTCCTCCTGATGCAGGCTGGTCGGCGTGCCGGAGCAATAGCCGTAAACCGTGCCGCAGCACTCATCAGTCATGCCGACTGTCGTAAAGAACGGCTTACTGTACGCGCTGTCCGCCTGACGGACCGTCAGCGTCAGACCGGTTTCCTCATACATCTCCCTGACGCCGGCCGCTGCGACATCCTCTCCCTGCTCTACCAGACCGGCCGGAAACTCGTATATATAGTCGTTGATCGGATAGCGGAACTGTTTTACCAGTACAATCTGATCCCTCTTTTCGCCGTACACACCGTAAATAATCACGCCGTCCGCATGCTTATTATGAGAAACTGCCTTCAGCTCCTTCACATCAGAAACTCTTGATGCCACAAAATACGGCGCGACCTTGCCGTTTCTGCGCTCCGCTTCCAGCTCATATAAATTTAAAAATCGATTTTCAGTCTGCTTTACTGCCCTCTTTACCCGATCTGTCATCTTTTCTTCCCTTTCCATATGATGTGCTCTCGGAATTTCGTTGTACCTGAATTTGCGAGAGGATTTTTTGTCGGAGGCGCCTGAATTTTTGAGGCGTACGCGGCGCGTACGTTGATAAAATTCAGACATTTTCAGAGGAAAATCAACCGCAAAGTCAGGTGCTTAAAAGATTCCGAGAGTACATTTTCCAAAACGTGTTTGAAAACGCATTCCCGCAGTCTGCACGCCCCAATCTACGGTATCTTCTTCCTTACTTTTTTCTCTTATTATACAATGATTTCCAGGAAAAAACCACCATTTCCCCGAAACCGGAAAAAAGATTCCTGTTCTGCCGTTTTTTCAGCAAAACATGATTGACAAGACAGTTTTGACGTGTTACAATGCAGCTAATTCGGGGAAGGAGGAAATAAGTCCTATGGATTTTGTGGGTTATGAGTCGATTCTTAACTTCAATCACATGATGTGTCTGATGTGCATGCAGAGCTGCATGTGCACCATTTGTGATGCCAGAATTCAACCGGACTTGTCCCGCTAATTTTGCTGCAGGCAGATTTTTCCAACCAATAAAAGGAAATCTGACAACATCAGAAACCAGGCGACAGGTTCTTGCGCCTGGTTCTTTTTATTTTGACCGCTGCCAGAGCGTGTTTGAAAAAACAGCCGTAAAAGCGAGTGCAGAAAAGACTCCGAGAGTACGATACCAGAAAGGAGAATCTCATTCTATGATTGAGATCAAACATCTGAATAAGACCTACCAGACCTCCGGCGCGCCGATTGTCGCTCTGAAGGACATCAGTCTGACGATCCAGGACGGTGAAATCTTTGGTATTATCGGTCTTTCCGGCGCAGGAAAAAGCACGCTGGTGCGCTGTATTAACCTGTTGGAACGGCCAACCTCCGGCGAAGTGCTTCTCGACGGAAAGAACCTGATGGATCTGAGCAAGAAGGAACTGCTGAAAACCAGACAGTCCATCGGCATGATTTTCCAGGGTTTCAACCTGTTGGAGCAGCGCACGCTGCTGCGCAATGTCTGTTATCCGCTTGAAATTGCCGGCGTTGACAAAAAGACGGCAAGAACCCGCGCTGCCGAGCTGCTCGATATGGTCGGTCTCGGAAACCGGCAGGACGCGTACCCGTCCCAGCTTTCCGGCGGCCAGAAGCAGCGTGTCGCGATTGCCCGCGCACTTGCAACAAAGCCGCGCTACCTGCTCTGCGATGAAGCGACCAGCGCGCTTGACCCCAATACCACGCAGTCCATCCTGAATCTTCTGAAGGAGATCAATCAGACGCTCGGCGTTACGATTATCGTGATTACTCATGAGATGAGCGTTATTGATCGGATCTGCGACCGCGTTGCGGTTCTTGATAAGAGCTGCGTCGCAGAAACCGGAAAGGTCAGCGAGGTATTTACCAATCCGCAGTCGGAAATCGCCAAAAACCTGATTCTTCCGAAAGCTCTGGAGGCTCCGGTTGGCCAACGGCGTCTGCGCGTTGTCTTCGATGGTGAAGACTCAGGCAAGCCGATTATCTCCAGCCTGATTCTGGAATGCCAGGCTCCGGTCAATATCTACTATGCAGATACGCGCGACATTGACGGCACAGCATACGGACATATGATTCTTGCCCTTCCTGATGACGAACGGATGGCTCAGAAGGTTACTGCCTGGCTGAACGCCAATCATATCACTTATTATGAGGAGGTACAGTCATAATGTCAGAAATGCTTCAAAAGCTGTTAGACAGCGGCGTTCTTCAGACTGGTATCTGGGAAACCATTTACATGACACTTCTTTCCACCCTGTTTTCCTACGCAATCGGTCTTCCGCTCGGCGTTATCCTCGCCGTTACATCGAAGGAAGGGATTCATCCGATTCCCTGGCTGAACCGGATTCTCGGAATCATTGTCAACATCTTCCGCAGCATCCCGTTCATCATCCTGATGGTTGCCATGCTTCCGGTCGCAAAGGCGATTGTCGGCACAAGCCTTGGAAACAAAGCAATGATTGTCACGCTGATTCTTGCCGCGGCTCCATATGTCGCGCGTATGGTTGAGTCCTCCATCCGCGAGGTCAGCGCCGGCGTGATTGAAGCGGCACAGGCAATGGGATCTTCTTCTCTGCAGATTATCATGAAGGTTCTGATCCCGGAGGCGAAGCCGTCCCTGATTACCGGAGGCGTAATTTCCATGGTTACAATCCTTGGTTACTCCGCAATGGCCGGAACGATCGGCGGCGGCGGACTTGGCCAGATCGCCATTACCTACGGCTACCAGCGTTCCAACAATGATATTATCTGGATCTGCATCCTCTTAATTATTATCATTGTCCAGGTCATTCAGGAAATCGGCACCAGAGCGGCCAGAAAAACCGACCGCCGCATCAACCACTAACCGGCCAGTTCTCTGGTCAGTACCTGATTCCGGTACGGTACCGGACATACTTTTAATGGCAGCGTCGGCCATAAATGCCGGCGATTCCATAGAAACACAAATTTTCTATTTTCAAAGGAGAGACGATTATGAGAAAGTATTCTGTTATTTCCGCACTCGCTGTTGCAGGCTCCGTTGCCCTTCTTGCAGGCTGCGGATCATCCGACGCCAAGAAGACAACTGCTGCTGCCGCTGACACAACTGCTGCTTCTACCACTGCTGCCAAGACAACCGCAGCTGAAACCGAAGCAAAGACTGAGGCTGAAACAACCGCTGCAAAGACCGAGGCTGAAACAACTGCAGAGGCTTCCAAAGAGGATACCACCGCAGCTGACGAGACAACCGAAGAGGCTGCTGAGACCACGAAGAGCGACAAGGCTGATGCTGACGATTCCGATAAGGTAATCAAGGTTGGCGCTTCCTCCACGCCTCACGCTGAGATCCTGGAGCAGATCAAGGATACCCTGGCAAAGGAAGGCTATGAGCTGGATATCGTAATCTTTGACGATTACATTCTTCCGAACAAGTCTCTGGCTGACGGAGAGCTGGACGCAAACTACTTCCAGCATGAGCCGTATCTGCTGAGCTTCAACGCCTCCAACAACACTGATCTGATCTCTGTCGGCGCTATCCACTACGAGCCGTTCGGTATCTACGGAAACGGTGTTACTGACCTGAAGGATCTGAAGGCAGGCGCAACCATCATCATCCCGGCTGATGACAGTAATGAGACCCGTGCTCTGTTCCTGCTCGCTCAGGAAGGCCTGATCACTCTGCCGGATGACGCTGACCCGGCTGCAGGCGTAACCACCATCGACATCAAGGATGACGGCGGCTACAAGATCACCGCAGTTCAGGCTGACTCCGTACCGGCTCAGCTTGCAAACAGTGATGAAGGCTCCATTGCCGTTATCAACGGAAACTATGCGCTGGCTGCAGGCCTGAAAATTTCTGACGCGCTCGCTGTTGAGGACGCTTCCGGCGCTGCCGCTCAGACCTATGCCAACATCGTTGCCGTTCGTCCAGAAGACAAGGACAGCGCAAAGATCAAGGCTTTGCTTGACGCGCTGAAGACCGACGAGGTTAAGAAGTATATGGAGGATACCTACAAGGGAGCAGTTCTTCCAGTATTCTAAAGCATGTTTGAAAAAAGCTTTCCATAAAGGGAAACCGTAATTCCGTAAAAGACACTGATATGTCCGATCAGGAATCACTGACCGGACAATCAGTGCGGCGGATACGCCCATCTAAATAAAAGAAGTCCGTTCCTGCCGCTTCATTGCAGACGCAATCAGCAGCAGGAACGGACTTCTTTTATTTATCAAATCAGGCATTCACGATTCATTTCACTTTGCAGCTTATCCGAAACTGCCGGATTTATGAAACTGCCTTTTGTTTTTTCTCCTGATCTTTCCGGATCAGTCCCTTCATAATAAACAGATACGCAATCCACAGGAAAATTCCCGCGGAGCACCACGCACTCGCGTTGGCGATGCAGACGCCTGTGAAGCTGTGGGACTGCGCCGCCGCAAACGCAAAGATACCGCGGCTGATCAGCTCAACAACACCGCCAAGCGTCGGAATCAGCACATAGCCGCAGCCCTGCAGCAGGTTCCGATAAATGAAAATCAGGCCAAGCGGAATGAAGAACAGTCCGCAGATCGAAATATAGATTCTGACATAGCCGATGACCTCTGAAACATCACCGCTGAAAAACAGCCTGGTTTCAAACGGAAGCAGCAGGAGGACAACGCCGTAAATAATCACTGCATAGATGCAGGTGACAAGAACCGATGCCTTCTGTCCGCGGCGCAGACGGTCCAACGAATGGATGCCCCAGTTCTGCGCGCTGTAGGTTGCCATCGTTGTTCCCATTGCCTGGAACGCAGTTGTAACGGTCTGCTCTACCTTGCACGCTGCCGTATACGCAGCTACGACAGTAGAGCCAAGCATGTTCAGCGCTGCCTGCACCATCATCGTTCCGATTGCGGTAATGGAAAACTGCAGCGCCATCGGGATACCGATATAGATCTGATTGCGAACTACATGCCGGTCAAGAGAAAAATGCTCTTTTTTCAGGCGAAGGAAATCTTCCTTTGCAAACATGTAAATCAGACAGAGAAATCCGGAAACGCCCTGCGCGATCACCGTTGCCGCAGCTGCTCCGCCGACTCCCCAATGGAAGCAGATGATAAATACCAGATCAAGCACAACATTCAGACCTGCGGACAGCACCAGAAAATACAGCGGCACACGGCTGTTTCCGACCGCGCGCAGGATGCTCGCCGTCAGATTGTACAGGATCGTGCAGACGATTCCCCAGCAGATAATCGTGATGTAGGTCTTGGACATCTCAAAAATATCATCCGGTGTCTGCATCAGGTCCAGCAGCCAGTCCATGCCGAATACGCTGAGTATTGTCATAACGACCGTGATCACAATGGAAAGTACAAACGCATTTCCGACGCTCTTGCGTACTCCCTCATAATCTCCGGCTCCGTACCGCTGCGCGGTCAGCACGGTAAATCCCGTCGTCAATCCCGTCATAAATCCAAGGATAAAAAAAGAAATCGTTCCGGTCGCTCCGACTGCCGCCAGTGCTTCCTTCCCGACATATCGTCCGACAATAATCGTATCGACCATGTTGTAAAGCTGCTGGAACAGATTTCCCAGTACAACCGGCAGCAGAAAGCGCAGAATCAGCTTCATTGGGCTGCCTTTTGTCATGTCAAGATTCATGGTTTCCTCCCCGTTATCCGCTGCCGTTGGCAGCCGTATTTTTGTTTCAATGCTTTAGAATGCATTTGAAAAATCATTTCAAATACGCTTTAGCAGTATACTGAAAAGGCATTTTTTTGTCAATCTGCAAAACGCCGGATTTTCAGCAAAAAAAGAGTCCCTGTACAGCATTTTTCGCCGTACAGAGACTCTGAAAAACTTATAAAACGCCCTGGCACTTCCACAGCATAATCAGGTAACGGATTGATGCTACCAGCTGGAAGATTGCTACAATAACCGCCGCTACGCTTCCCAATGCCGCTACAATCCATCCCAGAACCGGAATGATGGAAAATACAAGAACAATCAGGTCGATTGCGATTGAAATTGCCATGCAGGTGACATACCAGGTACGGACACTGATGCAGTAATCCGCCACATCACTCGCATACGGAGCCACACAAGATGATGTTGCCGTGCAGATCATGTAGGTTGCGCCAAGCGATGCCGCGCTCTCGAGCAGCTTCATCAGGGACGATAACGCGCCGTCTCCGCCGCTGAACAGTCCAATAATAACCCCGATTACCATCAGGAAAAACGCGGTATTATAATTCTCATCTTCTTTGCGGAGTCCCCACAATCCGATCAGCTCGATGATAAACGCCGCAATCACCATAAAGACGCCCACAAACGGAATCAATATGAACAAGCCCAAAATATTACCCCAGAACAACAGGCCAATGCCTTTTTTCACATTTCCTCTATCCATCTTCAATCCCCCTTTAGCTTCTTTCGCAGTTTTTCCGGACAGGTGCTTTTTTCTTCCTGCCGGACTCACTCTGCCAGTCTCTGCCTGCTTCTTTCTGACTGTGTATCTGAAGCCGTTTTCTTTTGTTATGCCCAATTTCCGTTTTTGAACAAAACAGTTTCGCTGCCGTCCGCACGGATTCCGGTAACTGTCAGGTCTGCGGTTCCTACCATGAAGTCCACGTGATTCATGGAAGAATTGCCGCCCGCCTTCAGCAGCTCATCCTCGCTCATCTGCGCGCCTCCCTGGATGGTTGTCGGGTAGCATTCGCCAAGCGCGAAGTGGCAGGAGGCATTTTCATCAAACAGTGTATTGTAGAACAGCGTCTTCATCTGGGAAATCGGAGAGCTGTACGGAACAAGCGCTACCTCTCCGAGACGCTTTGATCCCTCGTCTCCCTCGATGATCGACTTCAGCGTTTCGTACCCTTCCTCTGCCTGATAATCCACAACCTGGCCCTCATGGAAGGTAATCCGGAAATTCCGGATAAGGTTGCCGCGGTAGCTTAACGGAAGCGCGCTTACTAACGTACCCTCCGCTCTCCTGCGGTCCGGCATGGTAAAGATTTCCTCCGTCGGCATATTTGCTTCAAATACGGTTCCGGTTCCAGCGGTCTCGGATCCGCCCTCCCAGATATGTCCGCGCACCAGACCTACTGTAAAGTCGGTTCCAATGCTGTTCTGATACCGCAGCGAATCAAACGCCGCTTCATTCAGCATCCGGCACTTTTCCTTCAGGAAACGGTCATGCTCATTCCATGCCTCCACTGCGTCACCGTCTCCGATCCGGACTGCCTTCAGAATCCGCTGCCACAGCATTGCCATCGCCTCATCCTCCGAAAGCTCCGGAAATACCTTCTTTGCCCACTGCTTCTGCGGAACCGCCGCTACTGTCCACGGAATCTCACTCGCCGTCAAAAGCTTATTCCGCTTCTGCGTCGCCTTATCCATCGCCGCCTGATACACATGCATCCGGTGCGGATCAACGCCCTTAAACGCCTCCGGATCACTGCCTCCGATGGAAATGTTCCCTGCCTTCGTCTCTGCGCAGTAATCGCTGAACTCTTCTACCCAATGCGGAACATTGGCCAGCGCATCCTCCGATGCGTGCTGATAAAACAGTCTGCGCTCCACGCTGTCGTTCCAGCGGACAATAACTTCCTTTGCGCCCGCCGCGTACGCCTCTTCAATGACCAGCCGTCCAAACTCATAATGCTCCGCCGGACAATTCATCACAACTATCTGTCCCGGCTGTACATTTAATCCGGTTCTCGCAATCAGCCGCGCATATTCGCGGACTGTCTTTTCATCAACTCCATAAAAGTTTCCCATATCGTTTTCCTGTCCTTTTCTTATGTACTCCCGGAATCTCTTACGCGCCTGCCTTCGCAGCTAATTTTCTTTCTGAAATCTCTGATTCTGAGCGCACATTTTTTGTACTTCCATCATACCTGTTCTTTTCTAATTTGACAAGTACCGACTTAATTTCTTCTCTATATATTCCCGCAAACCTGCGGATCCACGCATCGGCCTTCTGTCACTGCTATCAGATCGTCCCCGATTTGTTCAGCACACCGCGGATTAAAATATTCTGATCGTTCAGCCAGGTTAAAAAAGTACTTTCTGCAATTCTTGCGCAAACTTCGCTTCCCCAGCCGGTTGCTGCGGCAGCGGTTGCCGCCAGTCCGCCAATCCACAGAAGCAAAACCGCCAACAGAATCCCAATCGCGCCCCCTGCCAGCATATTCAGCTGCCGAAGCACTGGCAGCCTTACAAGACTATCCAATACTAACGTTGCCAGCCACAGCCCGATCCGCACCAAAATAAACGCGCAGATATACACAATTACAGAGAATACCAGGCTGCTCAGCCATTTCACTACATAATCAGACGCGTCCTTTACGCCCATATTCATGTAATTTTCCGGCGTGTTCCCCTCCCGCAGGGAAGCCTTCAGCGTCTCCGGAAGCATCAGATTGTCAATCGTTTTCTGCACCCGGACTGCCGTACTGCCTGCCGCGCTCTGGATGCTTTCCTCGACATAGCTTCGCACTGTATTCTCAATGGTTTCTTCAAGCGATGTGTGTTCGCGGATTGCCTGCTCTAGCGGCTGATCAATCAGCGCAACGATTCCGAGCGCCAGCAATGCCGCCGCAAACGACATAATCATCCGCACTAGGCCGCGCTTTGCCCCGAACACTGCCATAAAAATCAAAAATACAACAACTGCGATTGATAACCAGTTCATAAACCCTCCAACAATTCTGCGTTTCTGCCAGTATAGCGTTTCGAAAATAACTGGAACATTCACGCAGGATGCAGATTCGAGTGTGCTGTTGAAAAAACGCAGGCGTAGCGGGCTACGCTGAGGCTTTTTCAACGGTGCAATCGGATTTGCAGACAAGTCAATGGGCTGGTTATTTCGAGAACGCTATACTAGACACACAAACAAGCGGCGCGGCCGTTTGTCAGACCGCGCCGCTTGTTTAAGCCTGCGTATTTCCGTTATCTTTTGTGGTGAGACCGGATCTGCTTCCCTGTCAGGATCAGACGGCCTTCCTTATCATAACGAACCGAAAACAGACGGGCAATGGAACGGGACTTATGCTCCGCTTCTTCAATTGCGTCATTAATCAGGTTTTCAACCATCATCTTTTTATCTGTTTCCGGACTCTTCAGAATTTCTTCCGCGCGCTCCATAAACGCCAGCTCTGCCGCCTGATCCAGTACACAGTCCTGACGGTCCGCATAGGAATTTGCGTAGCGCAGCAGCTCTGCCGCCGTATAGTGCGTCTGCATAAACTGTGAAGTAAAGATATCCTTCAGCTTCGGATACTCTCTGTACAGCTCGGAAATCCGCAGCGGCGTATCAACCAGAACCATCAGCAGGCTGCGATCCTCTGGATCAATCACCTCTGTCAGTTCCTCAATCACTCTGGTTTCCATTTTTCCGGCTTCCAGAACGATGATTGTCTTTCCAAGCATGCTGTCAAACGACTGCAGAATATCCTTTCCATTCAGCTCTTCTCCGGTAATACTGGTAACGTTCTGCGGAATCGGACGCTCCGCTTCCGCGGAAACATTCCGGATATACATCTTTGCCGCTTCCATCGGATCCTCTCCGTCAGAAACGCTGACCGCGAAATGCCAGACAGAAGAAAGATCAAATGGGTTCATCTGCGGACGAATCTTTGCGGAATCCAACGCCCGTTCCATAACCGGGTCACGCGGCTCCTCTTCTGTGTCAGCAAACGCATCTTCGACACGGAATACCTGATCCGTTTTTTCTGCTTCTGTCTCTTCTGCAGCCTCATCAACGTCAGCAGCCAAATCACCATCGCGATCAGAATCTTCCTGCATATCTGCTGCTTCCGTCTCCGGTGTTCCGGCAGCTTCCGCAGCTTCCTCTTCCCAGTCTTCATCCTCTTCATACGGTTCGGAAGAATCATCCAACATGATTTCCTTCATTCCGTCCTTCGACTCCAGAATCCATCCCTGCTGCTTCTTCCTGCGCTTTGCAGCTTTGTCCTTTGATGACTGCGCTGTATCCGTTTCGGTGTCCTTTCCGATACCCGTTTCCGCATTCTTCTCCGGCGCATTCTGCCCATCTGCACCATCCCAGTCGGCATGAACCTCCGGAAGCTTCCTGTTTCCCGGCTTCTCCGGCTCTTCGGCAGAAAACTCAACTTCTACCTCCTGCGGACCGCCGATTCCGTACTCATCATCCTCCTCGTAATCATACTCAGAATCCTCTTCGTACTCATACCCGTAGTCGTCTTCTTCCCCGTAATCAACGTCTGCCTCTTCGACTTCCGGATCGTCATATCCATAGTCCGCGTCATCCGCTTCCTCTTCATATTCATACCCGGCATCCGAATCATCGTCATACGCATCGTCGTATTCCTCGTCAGCGTACTCGTCATCAGCATTCTCGTATTCCGGCTCCGCATCCTCCGCTTCTTCATACGCATCATAAGCATATTCAGAATTGTTGTCAGCGTCTTCTTCCTCGTAGTCGTATTCGGAATCCTCTTCGGCTATTTCATCTGCTTCCTCATAATCGTCATATTGAGAACCGGCTTCGGCTGTTTCATCCTCATCTTCGTAGTCATACTCGGAATCATCGTCCGCTGCTTCATCATCCTCCTCATAGTCATACTCGGAATCATCATCCGCTTCACCATCTTCCTCATAGTAGTCATACTCGGAATCCGTTTCGCCTGCTTCATCCTCTTCCTCAGAATCATACTCAGAATCTGACTCGTCTATCTCATCCGCATCTTCATAGTCATACTCAGAATCCGGCTCGTCTGCTTCGTCCTCTTCATCATCATACTCGTACTCAGAATCCTCTTCATCCGCTGTCAGTCCATTTCCGGAACCATACTCAGAGTGTATGCTGTCTGTATCTTCCTCATCCTCATAATCATATTCGGAACCTGTTTCCTCTTCGTCGTCATCCTCATAATTGCACTCAGAATCATCCGTTCCGGTTTCCATATCATCTTCCTCGTAATCATATTCAGAATCATCTTCGGCCGCTTCGCCGTCTTCCTCATACTCGTACTCAGAGTCCGCCTCGTCTGTTTCTTCTTCATAATCATATTCAGAATCAGGCTCATCGGTCCAGCCGTCTGCATCCTCATCCGTATACTCCGTATCTGCTTCAACCGTTTCTTCCGCTTCTGCTTCGGAAGCCTCGGAACCTGTCTCTGCAGACATATTCTCATTCACATCGGAATCCTCTTGATCCGCGCCTGTATTTTCTGCAGCCTTCCCGGTTCCGTGACTGCTTTCGCTGTCGGAATCCTTCGGCTCCAGGTACTCATACTCTGTAGTAAAATCGTAGTTGACACGGAACTCATCCACTAATTCTGCTTCCTGTGCCAGCGTTTCCTCTTCCCAATCCTCAGCCTCCTGGGACGAAGTATTTTCTGCTTTCACTTCCATCTCCCGGTCCTGAGACGTTTTCGCCTCTTCTTCCGGGATCAGAGTTCCTTCCTCTGTGACTTCAATTCCTTCCGCAAGAACAAACTCCGGTTCTTCAAGCACAGCTTCTTCGTAGTCGATCATTGCGTCTTCCGCAGTCGGCTCTGCCGCTGCCTCGACTTCCTCAATTGGCTCCGCATCCGCATAAACTGCTTCTTCTGTACGACAACTAAAGTCTTCCCCGGCTTCCTCTGCTTTATTCAGTTCCTCATCGGAATTATTCTCCGGCTGCTGACTTGCTGCTTCCGGCTCCCTGCCAGGCAGCTCACCGGCTTCAACCACAATTTCTACCGCAGACGGCTCTTCAATTCCATCCGCTTCTGTGATCGGTTCCTTTTCAGCTGCCGGTTCTTCCGGCTCTGTCTCAACTTCTGCAGTTTTGACCGCAGCGTTTCCGGATACTTCCACTTCAGCCTTTTCTTCTGCCGCTGCTGTCACAGTTTCTTGATTGGCCTCGGATTCTTCCGCTTTCTCCACTGCAGACTCGCTCTTCACTTCTGTTTCTGCTGTTTCCGCTGTTTCCGTCGCAGACTCGCTCTTTGCTTCCGTCCCGATCGTTTCCGCTGTCGGTTCCTTTTCCATTGTCACTTCCGAATTGTGTCTGGAGGCTGTCTCATATCCTGGAAGCATAACAGAAATCTCCGGCTCCGCTCCAGCGGCCTGTACGGATGTGCCAGACGGCATTGTCTGTGCGGGTCCTTCCGGATTCATTCCTTCCAGTTCCTGCAAATCCTCAGTAATCAGAAGATTCGGTGCAACTCTGCGGGGCTCTCTTGCCCGGCGTGCCTCATCAGCACGGCGCTCTTCCTCGGCCCTGCGGGCTGCTTCTGCGCGGCGCGCTGCCTTCGCGGCTTTCCGCGCCTCTTCCGCTCTGCGGGCTTCCTCGGCCTTTCGCTCGGCTTCAGCCCTGCGGACTGCTTCTGCTTTCCGCACAGCCTCTGCACGGCGTTCTTCCTCCGCCTTACGGGCTGCTTCTGCCTTTCTCTTCGCCTCGGCTCTCTTCACTTCCTTCGCTCTGCGGATCTCTTCAGCCTTTTTCGCTTCTTTCTCCGCTTTCCGCTTCGCTTCTGCCTTTTGCGCTGCGGCTTCCGCGCGACGGGCCTCTTCTGCTTTCCGCTCCGCTTCTGCCTTTTGCGCTGCGGCTTCCGCGCGACGGGCCTCTTCTGCTTCTCGCTCAGCTTGTGCCTTCCGTGCTGCGGCTTCCTCTCTGCGCGCGGTTTCGGCACTATTTTCGGTGCCCGGCGTCTCCCGCTGCGCGCCATTAATCTCAGCACGCAGTCTGCGGAGCGTTTCCTTTTCTTCCTCGGAGCTTTCTTCCGTTTCCGGTACTGCAGCTCTCTTTAATATACGGGTACGCTGCTCCTGCCTTTCCTGCTCCTGCTTCTGGCGCTGATCTCTGTGCTCCTGCTCCATGCTGCGCACTGTCTCTGCGGTACGGCGTCCAAGCTCGGCAAGTTCGGAATCCACCTTCAGATCTGTTGCGGTATCCGGAACTCCCTGGATCTCCTGAATCTTCTTTTTGCGTTCCTCGTAGCGAGCGGTCTCCTTCTGCTCCTGAATCTCCCTCGCCTTTGCCTTCTGCTCGTCTGTCAGCGGCGCGTATCTTGCCTTCAGAGCAAGCGCACGTTCCACATAGGAGCCAAGGCCAAACCACAGAATGATATCGTCACACAGCTGAATACAATCATCCTTCTGCTGATTTCTGGCATAAAGAGCCGCCAGCTCATACGCCCACTTTTCGTCGAAATCTTCCCGTTTGTATGCTTCCAGTATCTTTATCTTTTCTGCCACTGTGGCGTGCTGAGAGCAGGCCATCTTATACAGCAGGATATATCTTCCCTGATCATGCGGCGCAATGCGGCAGAACTCATCGAAATACTCGTTTGCGTCTTCGTAATCGTCCGCCTCCAGTGCCAGTTCCGTAAGCCGGTACATAATACGCCGGATCGGTGCATACTCATACGCCTGAATCAGCGCGTCCATTGCGTCCTGATACCGACCGTCCGCCGTATAAATATCGGCAACTGTCGTCAGCATCTTTACATCCCGTACCTTATTCCAGTCGATCGTATCACACAGTCTGGCTGCCTCTTCATAATCCTTTCTTGCGGCCACCTGTCTGATATGCTCTGTCTTTAATCGGTATTCATATTTATCCATTCTTTCCTCCAGTATCGCATCTGTCCCTGCGAACTGCTCCGGTCAGCATCCTTCCAATGCCTTGGGATCCGCGCAGCCGCGGCCGGCTGCCTGTTACAGCTCAACGCGGCCGTCAAGCGCACGCGTCAGAGTTACTTCATCAATATATTCCAAATCTCCTCCGACCGGAACACCGCTGGCGATTCTTGTCACCTTTATCCCGGCCGGCTTTATCAGCCTGCTGATATACATTGCTGTCGCCTCGCCCTCCAGACTGGAGTTCGTCGCGATAATTACTTCCTTTACCTCTTCGCTCTGAAGACGCACCAGAAGCTCCTTAATTTTAATATCCCCCGGTCCGATTCCAAGCATCGGCGAAATCGCCCCGTGAAGGACATGATACACACCGTCATACTTGCCGGTCTTTTCATAAGCCGCAAGATCACGCGTCGTTTCTACTACCATAATCACCGAATGATCCCGTCTGGGACTGCTGCAGATCGGGCAGTATTCCTGATCAGTCAGCGTAAAGCAGCTTTTGCAGTAACGGACCTTTTCCCTTGCATCGATCAGCGTATCCGCAAAATGCTTTACCTGCTCCTTCGGCATGTGAATGACGTGAAATGCCAGGCGCTGAGCCGACTTGGCCCCAATGCCCGGCAGTCTTGAAAACTCTTCAATCAGCTGATTGATCGCTTTGCTGTAATAATCCATCAGAACGGAAGACCTCCGCCAAGCGCGCCGCCAAGGCCGCCTGTCAGCTTCGACATATTCGCAGCATTTGCCTCCTCTACCTGTCTGAGCGCTTCATTAGCTGCCGCTACGATCAGATCCTGCAGCATCTCGATATCATCCGGATCAACAGCCTCCGGAGACAGTTCAATCGCCTTGAACTCCTTCTTTCCGCTTACAGTTACCTTGACAGCTCCGCCTCCGGAAGTCGCGGTAAACTCCTTTTCTTCCATCTCCTTCTGCTGCTCTTCCATCTGGCGCTGCATACGCTGTGCCTGCTTCATCAGGTTGTTCATGTTTCCCGGCATACCCATGCCGCCCGGAAATCCGCCTCTCTTTGCCATCTATTTATTCCTCCTCAATTTCCATTTCAATTCCGGGAAGATGACTTCCCAGCACTACCCTTGGCGCTGCCTCATC
>CAJMMH010000025.1 GCA_905214365.1 uncultured bacterium | reverse complement strand
ATACAAATTACGAGAATGATTTTCCAAACACGCTCCAGAAAAAAAAATGCCGGAACATGTCCTCCCTTACAGGATCATGCTCCGGCGGTTTCCAGCAAAGCGTTTCTGCGTGCTCCTCTTCGCTATACGCACATAAATGCAGCCGCTTTCAAACGTTTGGCTCTCTGATTACTCCTCGCCGTCCGTTTCCGCCGCGTCGATCATACGCGCTAACGAATCATCCGCAGTTTCCGACGTTTCTCCGTTTGAAGTGCCTTCCGGCTCACTCTCCGGCTCAGACTCATCCTCCGGTGTTTCTGCCGCTACCTCCACACTAGATACACGTACTCCGCTGGACGGATCAATGTTGATTAGACGAACACCTGACGTATTTCTCTGCAGAGTAGAGATTTCACTTACTTTAATCCGGATAATCGTTCCCTCTGTTGTAATAATCAGAAGTTCCTGATTTTCATCCGCAACTAGGCATCCAACCAGATTTCCGGTCTTTTCATTCACACGGTAGCACTTAATTCCCTTACCGCCGCGATACTGAACATTAAACTCGTCCATTCTGGTCCGCTTACCCATACCAAGCTCTGAAATAAACAGCAGGCTTCCATCCGGAACATTCAGCTGCATGCCGATAACTTCATCATCCTGCTCCAGATCAATGCCGCGCACACCCATTGACGTTCTTCCAGTCGGACGCACATCGGTTACATGGAAACGAATACTCTGTCCGAATTTCGTTGCAAGGAACGCGTCACGGGTATCATCGGTTGCCCATACGCCGATCAGCTCATCGCCTTCCCGCAGCGTAATTGCCGCAAGTCCAGTCTTTCGGATATTCTCAAATTCTTTCAGATTCGTCTTCTTCACCATGCCAAGACGGGTTGCCATAAACAGATAGCCTTCGTCAAAATCTTCCTTTGCAAGAATTGAAGTTACCCGTTCTCCTGCCTGAAGCTGCAGCAGATTCACAAGCGCGGTTCCTCTCGCGGTACGGCTTGCCTCCGGAATCTCATATGCCTTCAGCCGGTACATGCGTCCCAGATTGGTAAACAGCATCACATAATTGTGATTCGTCGTCATCAGCAGATCTTCGATATAGTCATCCTCCAGAATCTGCATGCCCTTGATTCCCTTGCCGCCGCGTCCCTGCGCCTTAAAGTTGTCCGCAGACATGCGCTTGATATAGCCAAGCTTGGTCATCGTAATCACAGCTGGCTCATTCGGAATCAGATCCTCGTCAGACAGTTCATCCTCAGACGCGAGAATGACAGTACGGCGATCGTCTCCGTATTTGCCGGCAATTTCCAGAATCTCATCACGAATCACGCCAAGAAGCACCTTCTCGTCCCCCAGAATTGCCTTCAGCTGCGCAATCCGGGCTTCCAGCTCCTTATATTCATTTTCCAGCTTGTTCCGCTCCAGACCGGTCAGCGCGCGCAGACGCATATCAACAATCGCCTGTGCCTGTGCATCACTCAACCCAAAGGTTTCCATCAGGGAAGCCTTCGCTGCCGCAACATTCTGAGAACCGCGGATGATATTAATTACCCGGTCAATATCATCCAGGGCAATCAGCAGACCTTCCAGAATATGAGCCCGCTCCTGTGCCTTGTTCAGATCGTATTTTGTTCTTCTGGTTACAACATCCTCCTGATGGCGGATATAATACGTCAGCATCTCATAAAGGTTCAGAACCTTCGGCTGACCGTCAACCAGCGCAAGCATAATTACGCCGAACGAAGTCTGCATCTCAGTGTGCTTCATCAGCTGATTCAGCACAATATTCGGATTCACGTCTCTTCTCAGCTCAATCGAAATCCGCATCCCCTCACGGTTCGACTGATCGGCAAGATCCGTGATACCGTCAATCTTCTTTTCCTTTACCAGATCCGCGATCTTTTCCACCAGACGTGCCTTATTGACCATATACGGAAGCTCAGTTACAACAATCCGGTGCTTTCCATTGCTCATCGGCTCAATGCTGGTCACTGCCCGCACGACAATCTTGCCTTTTCCGGTCCGGTACGCTTCCTCGATGCCGCGCTTTCCGACAATCGTTGCTCCGGTCGGGAAATCCGGTCCCTGAATCACAGACATAATCTCCTCAATTGAGGTCTGGCGATCCTCAAGAATCCGGTTATCGATCATTTTTGCAACAGCTCCGACCGTCTCCTTCAGGTTATGCGGCGGAATATTCGTTGCCATACCGACTGCAATACCGGTTGCGCCGTTGCACAGAAGGTTCGGATAACGTGCCGGAAGCACATCCGGTTCCTTTTCCGTTTCATCAAAGTTCGGTGAAAAGTTTACAGTGTCCTTATTGATATCCGCAAGCATTTCCATCGAAATTTTGGACAGTCTCGCCTCCGTATAACGCATCGCAGCCGCGCCGTCTCCATCCTCGGAGCCAAAGTTTCCATGACCGTCTACCAGCGGATAACGGGTAGACCATTCCTGCGCCATGTTGACCAGGGCACCATAAATGGAGCTGTCACCGTGCGGATGATATTTACCCATGGTATCACCAACGATACGGGCGCACTTACGATGCGGCTTATCCGGACCGTTGTTCAATTCGATCATTGAATACAGAACACGTCTCTGTACCGGCTTCAGGCCGTCCCGGACATCCGGGAGAGCTCTGGATGAGATAACGCTCATCGCATAGTCAATATAGGACTGCTCCATTGTTTTTTTCAGGTCTACCTCCTGAATTTTGTCAAATATGGTATCATCCATGAATGGCCTCCCTCTTAAATATCCAGATTCTTAACAAACTTTGCGTTTGCTTCAATGAAGTCGCGGCGCGGCTCCACCTTATCTCCCATCAGTGTCGTAAAGGTCACATCAATATCCGATGCCAGCGACTCGTCATAGTTGACTCTCAGCAGGATTCTGCGCTCCGGATCCATAGTAGTTTCCCACAGCTGCTCCGCGTCCATCTCACCAAGTCCCTTATAACGCTGAATCTTATTATTCTGATCTCTTCCAACCTCAGTCAGAATCTGATCCAGTTCCTCATCACTGTACGCATACCAGACCTTTTTATTCTTTTCCAGCTTGTATAACGGCGGCTGCGCCAGATACACATATCCCTGCTTGATCAGCTCCGGCATGAACCGGTAAATAAATGTCAGCAGCAGCGTCGCGATATGCGCACCGTCTACATCCGCATCCGTCATAATAATAATCTTATGATAACGCAGCTTAGAAATATCAAAATCCTCATGGATACCGGTTCCGAAAGCGGTAATCATTGCCTTGATCTCCGCATTTCCGTAAATCCGATCCAGTCTTGCCTTTTCAACATTTAGAATCTTTCCGCGCAGCGGCAGGATTGCCTGCGTCGTACGGGAACGCGCCTTCTTCGCGGAACCGCCTGCGGAATCTCCCTCAACGATATAGATTTCGCAGTTTTCCGGATTCTTGTCGGAGCAGTCTGCTAACTTTCCGGGAAGCGTCATGCTGTCGAGCGCAGTCTTTCTTCTGGTCAGATCTCTCGCCTTTCTTGCCGCCTCTCTTGCCCGCTGCGCAGTAATCGACTTCTCGCAGATTGCCTTCGCAATTGCCGGATTCTGCTCCAGGAAATACTTCATCTGCTCGCCGACAACCGCAGCAACCGCTGTTCTTGCTTCACTATTTCCAAGCTTCTGCTTCGTCTGTCCCTCAAACTGCGGCTCTTCAATCTTAACACTGATAATCGCAGTCAGCCCTTCCCGGATATCCTCTCCGGTCAGAGCAGGCTCACTGTCCTTCAACAGCTTGTTTGCCCGCGCATACTTGTTAAAGCCATCCGTCAGGGCTGCCTTAAAACCGGCCAAGTGCGTACCACCCTCCGGTGTATTGATGTTGTTGACAAACGAATAGATATTTTCGTTGTAGTAATCGTTGTGCTGCATAGCGACTTCTACATAAACGTTATTTTTTGTTCCCTCAAAATAAATGATCTGATCGTACAATGGCTCACGGGTATTGTTAAGATATTTGACAAATTCCCTAATACCGCCTTCATAGTGGAAGGTTTCCTCCCGCTTTTCTTCCCGGTCATCCTTTAGGACAATCTTCAGACCCTTAGTCAGGAACGCCATTTCACGCAGACGCTCTTTTAATGTCTGATAGTCGTATACAAGCGTTTCAAAAATTTCTCCGTCCGGCTTGAACGTAACGGTCGTTCCGTGACGTTCCGGATCGCAGTCTCCAATTACCTTCAGGGAATACACCGCATGTCCGCGCTCATAACGCTGTTTATAGATCTTGCTCTCATGGTAAATTTCCACTTCCAGCCATGTAGAAAGCGCATTTACAACCGATGCACCGACTCCGTGAAGTCCGCCTGACACCTTATATCCGCCGCCGCCGAATTTTCCGCCGGCATGAAGAATGGTAAATACAACCTCAACCGCCGGAATCCCTGCCTTCGGATGAATACCGACCGGGATTCCGCGTCCGTTGTCGCTTACCGTGATCGAATTATCTGCATTGATCTGCACGACAATGGTATCGCAGACACCGGCCAGCGCTTCGTCCACTGCATTATCGACGATCTCGTACACAAGGTGATGAAGACCGCGTTCAGATGTGCTGCCGATATACATACCGGGGCGTTTTCTGACGGCTTCGAGACCTTCCAGTATCTGAATTTGATTTGCACCGTATTCGCTGCTCATAAGTGTCCTCCATTTTGCTCAATGTATCACATTGTCAGGCGATCCATGCACTGCCGTACCGCCGTTTTCCTGCTTTACTATTCCGTTTTCTACCCGGAAAATCCGATCCATATGGAACCGGTGGCTTACCAGATCATCCAGTCCGGTACAGGTAATCATTGTCTGGATATCCCGGATGCCGTCGAGCAGATACGTCTGCCGGCTGCTGTCCAGTTCGCTCAATACGTCGTCCAGCAGAAGGACCGGCGTATCGCCCGTTTTCTGTTTTACCAGTTCAATTTCCGCCATTTTCACAGAAAGAGCAGCTGTACGCTGCTGTCCCTGCGAGCCGAATGTACGGATATCCGTTGTCTGATCTGATCCCTGCCGCTTTACCAGAAACCGGATATCGTCTCTGTGCGGACCTGTCATCGTCTGCTTCATACGCAGATCCCGGTCCCTGTTTTTTTCAAGGACCGGTTCAAACATGTTTTCCTCTACATTTGGCTCATAACTTATATCAAGTTCTTCCCGCTCTCCGGAAAGCCGTTTGTGAATGTCCCGGATATACGGCGCAATCTCCTGCACAAATTGCGCTCTGCGTCTGATTACCTGCCGGCCGCATTCGCACAGCTGTTTGTCCCATACATCCAGTGTCGCCAGACTATCCGGACGTATCCCTGCCTCTTTCAGAAGTGTATTCCGCTGAACAAGACACCGGTTGTATCCGGCCAGCTGCTGCATATAAATTTTATCCAGCTGACAAAGCTCCATATCAAGAAAACGTCGCCGTTCCGATGGACCATTTTTAATCAGCTGAAGATCCTCCGGAGAAAAAAACACAACATGAAGAAGTCCGAGAAGCTCGCTCGCTTTGCGGATTGGCACGGAATTTACCGCGATTCCCTTGCTTTTATTCTTCTTCAGATGCATGTCGATCCGATATGGAATCTCTCTCTTTTCTCCAATCAGCTTCAGATGCGCTTCCTCACAGCCAAAGCGGATCATGTCTCTGTCTCTGCTGCCGCGGTACGATTTGTTGGTACTGCACAGATAGATCGCTTCTAGAATGTTTGTTTTCCCCTGCGCATTATCTCCGTAAAAAATATTAACACCTCTGCTGAACTCGATGGTCTGCAGGCCATAATTCCGGAAATCCGCCAGGCTCAAGGATTGTACTATCATATCACACCGTTCACTGCTCTTATTTACTTTTTGATTTCGATGGTTTCACCCTGATAGGTAACAACATCTCCGGCATACAGTTTCTTTCCTCGCTGCAGTTCGGTTGTTCCGTTTACCTGAACTTTCCCATCCAGAATTGCTTCCTTTGCCTCAACTCCGTTGGCAGCAAGATGTGCCGCTTTCAAAGCTTGTCCAAGCTTAATGTACTCTTCTCTCAGTATGATTTCTGACATTGTTTACTCCCTGCTCCCGGAATTTTTAAGAGATTCCGGGAAATTCTTGATTAATATACGTTAAAGTTTACTGGAAGGATCAGATAAATATAAGTTTCGTCCGAATCCTTGATGAAACATGGAGCCTTTGGATTGATCATATAGATCTGAATCGTTTCATCATCGATGACGCGAAGCGCGTCTGCGAGAAATTTCGGATTGAATCCGATCAGAATGTCTTTTCCGGTTTTTTCAATCGCAAGTTCCTCCTGCATGGAGCCCAGGGAAGAATTCAGCCGGACTTCCATGTTTCCATCCGTGATACCGATGATAATCGGCTTTTTATCACTTTCCTTAACAAGCAATGTCGCACGGTCAATACAGCTGCTCATATCCTTTTTGTTGACCGATACTTTTGTATCATAATCGCTGTTTAACATCTGGCTGATCCGGAAATACTCTCCCTCAATCAGTCTGGACACAACGGTTGTCTGATCAAATTCAAAAAGAACGTGATTGGACGTGAAGTAAAGTGATACTTCGCTTTCCGCATCGCCATTCAGAATCTTACTGACTTCATTCAAAGTTTTGCCAGGAATGACAACTTTAACCGGTTCAAAAACATCTTTCAGCGTTACTTTGCGGATTGAAATACGATGTCCGTCAAGAGATATAATTTTCAGCTGATTTTCGTTGACTTCAATTAGCTCTCCTGACATCATCGGATTACTTCCGTTGTCGGCAATAGAAAAAATAGTCTGGCGGATAATTTCTTTTAGTGTGAATTGGGACAAAGTGATATGTTTGTTCTTTTCCACTTCCGGCATATAGACAAATTCTTCCGCGTTTCGTCCAGGGATTGAAAAGCTTGCCTTCTCACACTGGATGGAAATTAGATCGTTTGTTTCACTTTTGATAAATACAATACTATCAGGCAGACGTCTGACGATTTCAGAAAAGATTTTCGCGTCGACTGCAATTTTCCCGTCTTCTTGAATTTCGCCTTCGATCATAGTTTCGATTCCAAGTTCGGTGTCATTGGCAGTGATGAAAATCTGATTGTCTCGTGTCTGAAGCAGAATACATTCGAGGATCGGCATTGTTGTTTTTGAGGAGACTGCCTTGGATACGATGGAAACTGCTTTCTGTAGAACGTCTCTTGAACACGCGATTTGCATGGTGTAAAACTCCTTCCAGCCGGTGGACTGCAGGTTAGGGAGATATCCCCAGGTTGCAGTGCGCGCCAGCGCAAATAATATATAAGATTAATGATTAGTAGTAATATTAATAGGGGTTGGGGATTTGGGGATAAGTCCATTTTTTACAGGAAAATCAAGGGTTTTCAGTTTGGATGAGTGCTCGGATAAACGAGGATGAGCGGTAGGATAACTGCTTGGTTATCCCAATTGGCCGTTTTTTATCCGGGAACCGATTGTGTGGATGAGAAAAACTTATCCCAATCCTGTCCACTGGAAAAAAGTAGTTATCCCCTAATTTTCGCTGCAGTTATCCCCAAAATGTGGATAACTTAAGATTTCGCGGAAGAAGGACTGATTTTCTTCTGAATAACTTCAATGGTTTCGCGAAGAGACACATCCGACTTCAGTTCATCCGCAATTTTTTCGCAGCCGTGGCGGATGGTTGTATGATCACGGTTTCCCAAATCTTTACCGATCTGCTGAAGCGAGAGACCGGTCATTTCACGGCAAAGATACATCGTGATCTGTCTGGGATAGGCGATTTCTTTGTTTCGCTTATGGCTGATCAGGTCAGAGGTCTGGAATCCAAAGTGTTCCGCGACGACTTCCATGATCAGCTGGGAGGTAATTACCCGATTCTGATCATTGTGAATGATATCCTTCAGCGCTTCTTCTGCCATTTCCATGGTAAGTTCGCAATTAGAAAGCTTGGCGTAGGCGATTACTTTGGTCAGGGCGCCTTCTAGCTCACGGATATTGGACGTTACATTAGTCGCAATATACTTCAGGATTGCTTCATCAATGGTATAATGCTCCATTTCCTCTTTTTTGCGAAGGACTGCCATACGGGTTTCATAGTCCGGAGAGGAAATATCGACGGAAAGTCCTGCCGCAAAGCGGGAACTAAGCCGTTCTTCCAGGGTTGTAAATTCCTTCGGCGGTTTATCTGAGGAGATTACAATCTGTTTGTTGTTTTCGTAAAGGTTATTGAATGTATGGAAAAACTCTTCCTGCGTACTTTCCTTACCAATAATAAACTGAATATCGTCAATCAGCAGAACGTCGATATTCCGGTATTTATCTTTGAATGCTGCGTTGTTTTTGCTGCGGATCGCTTCAATCAGCTCGGAAGTGAACTTCTCGCTGGTGACGTAAAGGACCCTTAGACTTGGGTTATTATGAAGGATCTGATGAGCAATTGAATGCATCAGATGTGTTTTTCCAAGCCCAACGCCTCCATAGATAAACAGTGGATTGTACCGCGCAGCCGGAGAATCCGCGACTGCAAGTGCCGCTGCATGAGCAAATTTATTGTTAGGACCGACAACAAATGTTTCAAAGGTATACTTGGGATTCAGGTTTGCGCTGAGGCTGGCTTTGTAGTAATTATCCATTTCCGGAGAGAGTTTCTTCTTATCATTAATAATCTCGTCATTGTCGAGGTCATCCGGCAGGATAAAGGTTACCCGGCAGCGGGCGTGAAGTACTTCTTCAATGGTAATCTGGATCAGATCACTGTATCGTTTGGTCAGATAATCGATCATAAATCGCTTGTTCCAGTTCGTGACAAGGATAATTACCTGATCTTTGCTGACATTGTATATTTCCAGCGGCTGTATCCAGGTATTGAATGCAACGGAGGAAATGTCGTAGTCGGTTTTCATCTTTTCTTTAATTAAATCCCAGTTATTTTTCAGGTCATCCACTCTCAACTCATCCTGCATGTGTGTACTCCTTGTCCCCAAAGTAAAAATTCCCGCGGATTTTGTGGGTCGGTGTTCCGAAAAGCCGCGGATTGTCAAAAGGGCATAGTAGCCCATATAAAGGTATTATAGTATAAAAGGAAGCTTATTTCAAGTGATTTATCGGAGAAAACGGAGTGTGAGAGGTAGTTATCCACAGGATGAGGACAGAGGATATCCCGGGAAAAGTCGAAATGGGATATCTTGGATTGGGGATAATGTGGATAACTCTGTTGATAAGTCCAGCAAAAGCAGTTATCCCGTGCTTATCCACATTGAAAAATAAGTTATACCCCTTGTCCACAAAATAAGAAAAAGCTTGAAAATACAAGGAAATTTACAGTTTGTCAACCGGAAAACAACAAAGTTATCCCCAAGTTATCCCCAAAATGTGGATAACTTTTTCAACAGCGAAAATATCCACGAATTTTGTGGATAAGACAGATGAAAAAGCGTGGACAGAGGGAAAAAATGCCGGACGCAGGCGAAAAAGGACTGGTTTATACCAGTTAATTTGTGGATAAATCGGATGCGGATTGCGAATATCTGCTTAATTAATCCGAGGATAAATGAAGCTGAATCTGCCGCTGGATTCGGAATTGGAAGGATGGAGGACGGAATCCGTCGGGAAAAGCGGAAAAAAGCAGGAAAAAACCTGAGAAAAACTGCAAAAAAGCTCTTGACGAAAGCCTATCTGTTATCATATAATTGGCGTGATGTCCAATTTTTGAAAGAACAGATCGTTTCAGCTGACTGAGGCATTTCAGGACTGTCAAAGGAGCTGAAACAAACAGGAAAGATAAAAGGAGGTGTTTCGTTATGAAGATGACATTTCAGCCGAAGAAGAGATCTCATGCAAAGGTTCACGGTTTCCGTGCGAGAATGAGCACAGCAGGTGGAAGAAAGGTTTTAGCTGCAAGAAGAGCTAAGGGAAGAAAGGTTCTGTCTGCATAAATCCAAATACAGATATGTTTCGCAGAGGCTGCATTGCATGTTAAATGCAATGCAGCCTCTTGCAAAGGAAGAGAAATGAGCTGCATTAATTCATTAAAGAAAAACAGTGATTTTCAGGAAGTTTATCGGTACCGGCATTCATTTGCCAATAAGAGTCTGGTTATGTACGTGAAACCGAGCGGAAGAGACGATACGAGAATCGGAATTTCCGTGAGCAAAAAGGTGGGGAACAGTGTTGTGCGTCACCGTGTCACCAGAGTCATCAGGGAAAGCTGCCGGCTGCACGAAAATGAACTGGTACAGGGATTGGACATCGTGATTGTTGCCAGACCGATGGCAAAGGAACAGGGATTAATGGAGATGGAGCGGGCGGTTCTTCACCTGGGAAGAATGCACCGGATATTTATTTCAGAATCGAAGTGAGCTTATTTTGAAACGTTTGATGATTTCGTGTATCCGTTTATATCAGAAATATTTATCACCTTTAAAAGTAAGATGTCACTGCATATATACCCCCACATGTTCTCAATATGCGATTGAAGCTCTCGAAAAGTATGGTGCTTTTAAGGGCTTTTTTCTGGCACTATGGAGAATCTTGCGCTGCAATCCTTTTTCAAAAGGGGGGTACGACCCTGTTCCGTAAGATTCGGCGCAGGCGCGCGCCGCGGCCTTTTGGGGCCGATTAAGGAGGAAATGGAGTGGATTTACTGTCACTGACCCAAAGTAACTGGTTTATCATCGGGCCGGTCGCAAAAGTGCTCGGCTTTGTGATGAACGGAATCTACGAATTTCTGGACATGCTGTCAATTCCGAATATCGGTATCAGCATCATTCTGTTTACGCTGATTACGAAAGCGCTGATGCTTCCGCTGTCAATCAAACAGCAGAAATTCACAAAACTGAATTCAATTATGTCTCCGGAGCTGCAGGCGATCCAGAAAAAGTATCAGAATCTGGACAAGAGCAATCCGAAGTACAACGAAATGCTGATGAAGCAGCAGGCCGAAATCAAAGAGGTTTACGAGAAATACGGAACCAGCCCGGTCGGCGGCTGCGCGCAGCTTCTGATCCAGATGCCGATTCTGTTCGCTCTGTATCAGGTTATTTATAAGATTCCGGGATATGTAAGCAAGATCAAGGACATTTATGTACCGTTAATGGAAAAGCTGACCGCGATTCCGGGATATGCGGAAACTGTTCTGGAAACCGCAGACGGCGTAAGTAAGTTCTCTGATCTAGCAACCAGCAACGGAATCAGCCTAGAGTATCTGCAGCAGGGCGGAAACTACATCATCGACCTGTTCTACAACTTCGATCAGGCGGAGTGGAACAAGTTCATGCAGTTCTTCCCGAACCTGCAGCAGGAGGTTGAGTCGATCCTGCCGAAGATCATGCACATCAACTATTTCCTCGGCATCGATCTGGCAACGGCTCCGTCTGCGCAGCTGTGGCCGGGCGTTCTGATCCCGATCCTTGCAGGTCTGACCCAGTGGCTCAGCTCCAAGATGATGAGCCCGGCGAGCAACACGAAGACAGACGATACGATGGGAAGCACCATGAAGACAATGAACATCATGATGCCGTTAATGTCCGTATTTTTCTGCTTTACGTTCTCCGCAGGTATCGGTGTATACTGGATTGCGTCTTCGGTTGTACAGATTATCACACAGCTGGTCATCAATAAGTATATGGAGCGGATTGACGTCAACGAGATGGTTGAGAAGAACATCGAGAAGGTAAACGCCAAGAGAATCAAGCAGGGCCAGAAACCGTTAAAGGCAAAGCCGGTAATGAATGTAAGAACGCTTGAAGAAGAGCAGGAGCTGGAAAAGAAGAAGCAGGCTGAGGTTAAAGAGCGTGTTTCCGAGCAGATTGAAAAGTCTACCAGCTATTACAACAATACCAATACCAAGAAAGGAAAGCTTGCTTCCAAGGCAGGAATGGTGCAGCAGTACAACGAAAAGAACAACAAGAAGTAACAGGGGGTTTTTTCATGGGTGAATTTACAACTTTTTCGGCCAAAAGCGTTGAAGAAGCAGTGAATAAAGCGCTGCTGGAACTTGGAATCCCAAGCGATCAGCTGGAGTATGAAGTGCTTGAGAAGGGCTCCAGCGGACTTCTTGGATTTATTGGTTCCAGGCCGGCAGTGATCCAGGCACGCCGCAAGAAGACGTTTCTGGATGAGGGTGAAGAGTTTCTGCGCAAGGTATTCCAGGAGATGAACATGGATGTGACCATTGACATCAGCTATGACCGGGAAGAGCAGACCGTTGATATCGTTCTGACCGGAGGCGAGATGGGCGTTCTGATCGGAAAGCGCGGACAGACGTTGGATTCGCTTCAGCATCTGGTAAGTCTTGTGATCAACAAAAACAGCGAAGAGTATATCCGTGTAAAGCTTGATACCGAGAATTACCGTGAGAGAAGAAAAGAAACACTGGAAATGCTGGCGAAGAACATCGCGTACAAGGTAAAGCGCACCAGACGTCCGGTTGCGCTGGAACCGATGAATCCTTACGAGCGCAGAATCATTCATTCCGCGCTTCAGGATGATAAGTACGTGTATACCAAGAGTGAAGGCGAGGAGCCGTTCCGTCATGTGGTTGTCCTGATGAAGAAGGATGCGCCGAGACGTTATGAAGACCGCAGCTACAGCAGCCGCGGAGGTTACGGACGCAGACAGCAGGGCACAGGACGCTATGGCAGCGGCAGATATAGCCGTACCGAGCGTACAGGTCAGGAAGCAGAAACCTCGTTTGCGGATCAGACAGAAGAGCCGTCTGACGCGGAAGAGTAAGTAAATAAAAAGCAGAAAAACAGCGTGACCGCCCCGGCCACGCTGTTTTTTTTCCACGGACAAGGCCTGCGTAATTGACAACACGCGTCGTTTCCAGCAGCAGCTTCAAGGCGCATTGCGAAAGCTCACTTGCGCTTTTGCACAGCCGCATATACTTCTGTAAGTATACAACAGAATAAACAGTTTCACAAGAAAGAAATTGGTACAAGTAAACAAGACCGAGAAACAATACGGCATCCTGCTTTTTTTCATGGACGGATTGTGGTACAATAAAGTGGAATGTTGTCCTGGTATTTCAGAACCATCAGTTTGCTGGAAAATACGGCATGCTGCAGAGACGGAAACCAGGAGCAAAATAGTTGGTAGAAAGATTGACAGGAAAAGAAAGGCAGAGCGGATATGGAAAGATACCAGGAAACAATTGCGGCGACAGCGACCGCGCCGGGAGCCGGAGGAATTGGAATTGTGCGGATTTCGGGAGAACACGCAGTGGAAATTGCAGACCGCGTGTACCGCTCTGTGTCCGGAAAAAAGAAACTGGTGAATCAGAAAAGTCATACAATTCACTATGGATATATTTATGACGGAAATCAGCTGATTGACGAGGTAATGGTTTCTATCATGCGCGCTCCCCGCTCCTATACCGCGGAAGATACGGTGGAAATCAACTGCCATGGCGGCATGCTGGTGACGAAAAAGGTTCTGGAAGCAGTGCTGCACCACGGAGCGGTACCGGCGGAACCGGGCGAGTTCACCAGACGCGCGTTCCTGAATGGACGGATCGATCTGTCGGAGGCGGAAGCAGTGATGGATGTAATTTCCGCAAAGAACAATTATGCGCTGAAGGCATCGATGAACCAGCTTCAGGGAAGTATGCTGCGGAAGATAAAGGAAATGCGCGGCACAATTCTGGATGTAATCGCGTATATTGAAGCTGCGCTCGATGATCCGGAACATATTTCTCTGGATGGCTATGATAAGGAAATGCGCAGCCAGCTTGCATCGGTCTGCAGTCAGCTTACCGCGCAGCTTGACCGGTTTGAAGACGGACGGATGCTTCGGGAGGGCGTAAAAACAGTAATCCTTGGAAAACCGAACGCCGGAAAGTCGTCGTTGCTGAATCTGTTTTCCGGACATGACCGCGCAATTGTAACGGAAATTGCAGGAACGACAAGGGATACGTTGGAGGAGCAGTTGACAATCAGCGGCATCAGTTTTATGATGATTGATACTGCCGGCATTCATGAGACGAAGGACGCGGTTGAACAGATTGGCGTGGACCGGGCCAGAGAAGCTGCAGCAGAAGCGGATCTGATCCTTTATATTGTCGATACGTCCAGACCGTTAGATGAAAATGACCGGGAGGTTATGAAAATCCTGACCGGAAAACGCTGTGTGATCCTGATGAATAAATCTGATCTGGAGCCAGCCGTGACGGAATCGGATATCCGGCAGGCAGGAATTTCGTTTCCGGTAATCTCCATTTCCGCCAAAACGGAGGAAGGGCTTGATGCATTTCGGAGTCTTGTGACAGAGATGTTCGGGCGGGGAGAAATTGCCATGAACGATGAAGAGCTTCTTTCCAACACCAGACAGAAGCAGTGCATGGAGGATGCCAGAAATAGTCTGCAGCTGGTGCTTGAGCAGTCGGGAGAGGTGCCGGAGGATTTGCTGACAATTGATCTGATGAACGCTTACCGGAGTCTCGGTTATGTCATCGGGGAAGAGGTTGAGGATGATTTAGTCAACCGGATCTTTGAAAAGTTCTGCATGGGAAAATAAGAGCACATGAAACAGACAGGAGGGGCATATGCCAGGATTAGAAGAAACCTATGATATTGTCGTTGTCGGAGCTGGACATGCCGGCTGTGAAGCAGCCCTGGCATGCGCGCGGCTCGGACTGGAAACAATTTTGTTTACCGTAAGTGTAGAGAGCATTGCGATGATGCCGTGCAATCCAAACATCGGAGGAACCTCAAAGGGGCATCTGGTGCGGGAAATCGACGCGCTGGGCGGCGAGATGGGCAAAAACATTGATAAGACATTTATTCAGTCGAAGATGCTCAATACGTCCAAGGGGCCATCGGTACATTCACTGCGGGCTCAGGCGGATAAGCGCGCGTACTCGGAGGAAATGAGACGGACGCTGGAAAATACCGATCATCTGACAATTCGCCAGGGTGAGGCAGTAAAGCTTCTGACAGAAGAAGGGACGCAGGAGAACGGTACGGGCAGAAGGATTGCCGGTGTGCAGATGTACTCCGGAGCGGTATATCACTGTCGCTGTGTGATTCTGGCAACAGGAACTTATCTGAAAGCGCGCTGTATTTACGGCGACGTTAGCACGCATACAGGTCCGAACGGCCTTCAGGCGGCCAATTACCTGACCGATTCGCTGAAAGAGCTTGGAATTGAAATGTACCGATTTAAAACAGGAACACCGGCGCGTGTTGACCGCAGAAGCATTGATTTTTCCAAGATGGATGAGCAGTTCGGCGATCCGAGAGTTGTCCCGTTTTCTTTTGAGACCGATCCGGAATCTGTGCAGAAGGAGCAGGCATCTTGCTGGCTGACATATACCAATGAAAAGACGCATCAGATCATCCGGGATAACCTGGATCGTTCGCCGTTATATTCCGGAATGATCGAAGGAACCGGACCGCGTTACTGCCCGTCCATCGAGGACAAGGTAGTGCGGTTTGCAGATAAAGAGCGGCATCAGGTATTTATTGAGCCGGAAGGATTATATACCAATGAAATGTATCTGGGGGGAATGTCAAGCTCTCTTCCTGAGGACGTGCAGTATGCCATGTATCGGACAGTACCTGGTCTGGAACATGTAAAGATCGTCCGTAATGCTTACGCAATTGAGTATGACTGCATCAATCCAAGACAGCTGAAGCCGACTCTGGAATTTAAGGATATAACTGGTCTTTACAGCGCAGGCCAGTTCAACGGAAGCTCCGGTTATGAAGAGGCAGCCGCGCAGGGACTAATTGCCGGAATTAATGCGGCGTGTCATGCGCTGCAGAGAGAAGAGCTGGTGCTTGACCGTTCGCAGGCATATATCGGCGTTCTGATTGACGATCTGGTAACCAAGGAAAGTCACGAGCCGTACCGGATGATGACGTCGCGGGCTGAGTATCGTCTGCTGCTCAGACAGGATAACGCAGATCTCAGACTGACAGAAATCGGTCATCAGATCGGATTAATTTCAGAAGAACGTTATCAGCATTTCTGCGAAAAACGTCAAACAATTCAGTCAGAACTGGAACGCCTGAATCATACCGTAATCGGAGGAAACGAGCAGGTACAGCGCTTTCTGCAGCAGCATGGCAGCACTCCGTTAAACAATGGAGTAACGC
>CAJMMH010000024.1 GCA_905214365.1 uncultured bacterium | reverse complement strand
GGCGCACAGCCGGAAACGCTGCGATCCTGCCTGTTTCTATCCATCTGCACTTTGCAAGTGAGAATAAGAGTATACGTAACTGAAAAATCCCTGCAATCCGGCTCTTTCCATTCCGGATTACAGGGATTTTTCCACGATTCCAGGCTTTTGCCGCGCTTTCAATAGCGCTCTGCTTACTGCTGTTTTATGCTGTCACAGGCTCTCACGACAAATACTGTCTCAGAATTTCATCAATCAACTGCTCTTCTTTCTGTGTCAGACGTCGATTTTTCTTATCCGAGTCTTCGCTCTTTGCAGCAGCGATCTGAGACAGGCTTTCCCGAAGCGCATCCATCTGCGCACGCTGCCCTGATTTTCCTATGCTGCTGTCAGCCGGCGCTGCGGCGGTAAACGTATTGGAGGATTCCTGTTCCGGCTCCTGTTTCCGCATGAATATATCGTCCTTCATAACCGGATGGCTGCGCTGCAGTTCTTCCTCTTCTGCCTCCTGCTTCCCGACTCTGGCGCTTCGCACAACTAACACATTTTCAAAATAATGGCACAGAGATTTCTCCAGGAGCATCCGATTTCCGCCGCTGTCCGCCGCCTGATGAAACAGAAGCATCCATACCGCGGCCGCGGCCGCCGCCGCAAGATAAGCAACACTCATCTTTGCGTTTCCATCCCACCAGTAAATTCCAAACGCCGATCCGATTCCAAGCAACAAACATACTGCTCCGGCATACAGATCCACTGCCTCCCATGTTTTCAGCCTCAGCCTTACCAGCTGATACTGCGCAAGTTTCTTCTGAACAAACACCTCGCTGTTCTTAATTCCGCAATTAATCCGGTAAATACTTTCGTACTTTGTTTTCATCTGCTGCAGCTGCTTGTCCTTTGCCGCCGCTATATTATCCGACTGTTTGATTAGACTTTTGTACACATGATTGACCGCCAGCTTTCCGATCATTCCGATCAGGCAAAGTGCGGCGAAGATGTACAGGGCGTTCCCCTGTTCCAGATATGCCAGCATACCACCCCTCGCTCCTTTCTGAGTTCTTACGCTTATTAAATCACAGTTTGGTCCGCTTGTTAAGTCAGAATCCTTCGTATCTTTTCTGCATCATTTTCATTTATCCGACAGGCTCTGCTTGTCTGCTGCGGCAAAACAAACGCGCATAGCTCACTTCACTCAAAAGCCGCTTTTCATATGGATTTCTAAAAAACTCTGTCTGCAGCAGCAAGCCCAGTCTGGACAATCCCAAGCCTTTGTGCTATATTGAAAGACACATAATTCTTATGTACTTTCGCGAACTCAGACCCAATGAAATTCCGAAAGCATACTCTAAATTCAGGAGGTTATCTTATGACTACTTATACTACTCACGGTGTCTGTTCCAAGGCAATTAATATTGAACTCGATGGCGATACCATTAAAGAAGTTCAGTTCGTTGGCGGCTGCAACGGCAACACAAAAGGAATCTGCGCGCTTGTACGCGGCATGAAGGTTGACGATGCAATCAGCCGTCTTTCCGGCATTACCTGCGGCAGCAGACCGACCTCCTGCCCGGATCAGCTGGCAAGAGCCCTGAAGGAGCTACACGCTTAAACCGCGTCAGAAAGGCTGTTTTATGAAAAAAGTTTTATTAACCGGCGGAGGAACCGCCGGGCATGTTACGCCAAATATCGCATTGCTTCCCGGTCTGAAGGAAGCCGGATTTGATATTCTTTACGTTGGTTCTTATGCCGGTATGGAAAAGAAACTGATTGAAGATCAGGGAATCCCGTACCGCGGTATCGCGACCGGAAAGTTCCGCCGCTATCTCAGCGCCAAGAACCTGACTGATCCGTTCCGTGTTCTGAAAGGATTCCATGAAGCAAAACAGATCATCAAAGAATACAAACCGGACGTTGTCTTTTCCAAGGGTGGTTTTGTTTCTGTTCCGGTTGTTCTCGCTGCCGGGCACTTCAAGGTACCGGTTATTATCCATGAATCAGATATGACTCCGGGACTTGCCAATAAGATCAGCATGCGTGCCGCATCCAAAATCTGCTGCAATTTTCCGGAAACGATGCAGCATCTCCCGGCAGGAAAAGCAGTTCTTACCGGTTCCCCGATCCGCAGCGAGTTGCTGACTGGCTCCAAAGAAGCCGGACTTGCGTTTGCCGGTCTGAAACCTGACAAACCGGTCCTTCTGATGATGGGCGGCAGCACAGGCTCCCGCGCAGTCAATACCGCGCTTCGATCTGTTCTTCCGGAGCTTTTGAAAGAATTCCAGGTCATTCATCTGTGCGGAAAGGGCAATCTTGATCCGTCTCTGACACAGCCGGGTTATGTTCAGTACGAATATATCTCCGCTGAGCTGAAAGATCTTATGGCTGCAGCCGATATCGTCCTCTCCCGTGCCGGTGCGAACGCAATCTGCGAACTTCTTGCTCTGAAAAAACCGAATATTCTGGTTCCGCTTCCTCTGACAGCCAGCCGCGGAGACCAGATTCTGAATGCCAAGTCCTTCAAAAAACAGGGCTTCTCATTTGTTCTTCCGGAAGAAGAGCTAACCAATCAGACGCTCTTGGACGCAATCCATTCGGTTTACCAGAATCGTGATTCCTACATCCGCGCCATGGAACAGAGTTCTCAGTCGAATGGAGTTTCTATGGTCCTTGATCTGATCTGCCAGGCGGCCAAAGTCTAATCTGCCAGGCAGCTAAAGTCTGAACAGCAAATTGAAGCATACAGATTGCGGGAATGATTTTCCAAACACACTCTGGATCAGAAACCCACCATCATAGTTCCTATGTGTGCAGCAAATACATCACATATGCACAACGGCAGCATACCGTCTGTTTTATGAAACGGATTTAAAGACCCGTTTTCTCATCTGTCGGTATACTGCCGTTATATTTTATCTTCTTTGCAAAACAGCTGTCAGGTATCAATCTGTACGGCAGCTAACCTGTCAGGTGAATACTCACCTTTTGCCTTGTGCCTCAAAAGCAAATCATCAAAGTCCCTTTCTGATTGCGTCCGCAGTTTCAGCCAGCTCTTCCTTCGACGCGGTTCCCGGTTCCCAGGATGCAATCACCGCTGTGGAAGACGCATAACGCGGAATCACATGCATATGAAAATGGTGCACGGTCTGTCCTGCTGCCTCTCCATTATTCTGCACCAAATTAAAGCCATCGCATCCAAGCTCCTTCTTCATCGCTGCTCCAATCTTTGCCGCGAGAGGAAGCACCTTTGACATATACGGCTCTTCCAGTACTGTAACATCCTCAAAATGCTCTTTCGGAAGAATAAGCGTATGTCCCTTTGCTGCCGGGCCAAGATCCAGAATTGCTCTGAAATGCTCATCCTCATATACCGTTTCCGACGGAATTTCGCCCGCCGCAATCTTACAAAAAATGCAGTCTTCTTTCTTCATTTGTTTTCCTTCTTTCTGCCATTCCGTTATGGCTGATATTGTTCCTGTTCATGTGCCGCTCAAGCAGGAACGGATTTTGCCGCCTCCTGTCGCCACTTCCTGCTTGTATCTTTCCATTCCTTTGTGATACAGTGATAACGTTACTGCTCACGCTGCGTTCAAACAGGAACAGATTTTACCGATGCTTCGCATGCAGAACCGGCAAAAGCTCACTGCCACTACGCTATCTTACGGAATTTTCAGTTCAGAAAATTCCTGCCGTGAACTGTAACGTGACAATTATATCAACAATAGATTCATTCAGGAAAGGAGTGATTCTGATGACACCACAGATACAATCCATCTCCTGCCCCGCTCCGGAAGCGGATCCAGCGGCACTTTCTGCTGACAGCGGCTGCGAGGTTTCTCCGCAGCTGCTGCATCTTGCAGCAAACCAGATGATTACAATTGTCCGGTTAATGAACGGCTCTCTTCATCACATCGAAACCTCCCACCCGGAGGTACGCTGTTACCAGTACTGGCTTGATGTCTGCAATGACTCTGCCAGACTCCAGCAAATCCTGCGCGGACTCATTGGTTACGAAACAGGGGGCCGTCCGTCCCTGAAACGCACAGATCTGCAAAAGCTTCTCCGGGGCGCGTACCTGTCCTGCCTGCCGCTAACAGAAGGAACCGGGAAATCACTGACATTCACCAGCACAACCAACGGTCCCTGCCTGTATCTCGACGCAGAAGACATCCGCACTGCCGTTATCAATCTGATCCAGAATGCACTCGAAGCAGTCGGCTCCGACGGCACTGTTCAACTTCGTCTGTCCGCCGACCGGACACGCGCAATAATCCAGGTACAGGATAACGGCTGCGGAATCACACCGGAACATTTGCTTACCATTTTCCAGCCGTTCGTTTCTTATCGGACAGACGGCATCGGCCTTGGACTCACCATCGCCCGGCGAATCTTCGACACACACCACGGAAGCATCTCCGTTAGTTCCTGTCCTGGTCAGGGGACAACCGTTACTGTGACGCTCCCCCGGACTGTCTCCGGCTCTCCTGCGTCCTTTGCTGCGGCCTGCGCTTCCCCCTGATCATCCATATTACCGCGCCGCACAAAAAACCGGCAATCGCACCGGTAATATGCGCGCAGTTATTGACACCTGCTTCTGCAAATCCATGATAAATCGTAAATGCCATCAGCCACACCATCTGACGCGTACTGATATCGTCTACCCGTCCATGGTTTGCCAGTACCCAGAACAGCACCATTCCTGAAACACCGAAAATTGCTCCCGACGCGCCCGCCGTTGCAACCTGAAACTCTCCGTTCCAGATATACCAGGCCGCAGAAGAAGCGCCGGACACAGCCGCACAGATCAGATAACCAATCAGATAGCCGCCCCTGCCCGCAATGCGCTCTGCTGTTCTTCCCAGAAACAGCAGCACCAGCATATTGTTAAACAAATGCTTCCAGCCAAAATGCAGAAACGCGCTTGAAATCAGACGGTAATACTGCGGATTGCGATAAAAACCGCCAATATCCAGCACCAGAAATTCAAGCAGTCCGCTGCTTTGTCCTCCCCGTTCCTGCCATGCAACAACCACCTGGATCAAAACATTTACAAGCACCAGCGCGAATGTTGCCCACGGCCATCCTCCGTTTCCAGACATCTTCAGGGCGCTCCATGGATATACCTTACTCTCCAGAAGCTTTTCTACCTGATCAAACCCGGCAGGCTGATTGTCAAAAACGATGCGTTTTCCATCCGGATCAATCAGCCATACAGCATGCTCTCCCGCCGCCAGTGCCCGATCTCTGCCAGGATCCTCGCTCAGTATCAGCGTTAAAATCCGGCACGGCATTGCTTCCTGCCGTTCAAGCGCCGACTGAAGCCGGTACAGAAAGGTATCCAACCGAAAAGCTGCATTTTTCGCTTCCGTTTCCCTGGCTTCTTCCGCGCCGCCGATTGTTAGAAAAGAGGTTGTATCTTCCAGAAGATACACGGCATACAAAACATCAGCCTTTCTCAGCATAACCCTTCCCGGTATTCCTGATACGGACAATTGGCGGTATCCGCCTGCCTGCAGCTGTCTTTGTATTCGTTCCGCTAACAGCATATCCACCCCGCTTTCCTGATGCGCGCACGGTCTGTATACCAGGCACACCCTGCTGTCTTATGTGTTCTCGGAACCTCGTTATACCTGAATTTGCGAGAAGAGATTCCGAGAGTACATTCTTATTCACAGATATACTGTAGCACGCGAAAAAACGATTGTCAATCATCGGCAGTTTTAACGAATCAAGGAAGTCCCCTGCTTCAATTGCGAATATCCACTTGACCTTTACACTCTCCCCATTTTAACTAGCTCCATATCCTGTATCAATTGTATCTGTTCCGCAATTGCTGTTCATGCTCCACGCAGGCAGTCGCATTCTACCTACCCATGTGCCGCAGCAAGTGCTACTACAACAGCTGCCGCAAACGCCCCTGCAATTCCGGCAATAATCAGGTATTCCGCCGGAATCAAGTATGCCCTGGCATACCACATTGCCCAGGTAATACAGGAAACAAGAACGGCATTTATCATACCAAGAAGAATTGACGCTGCCAAATGCCTTTTCTTTACAGCCTTTTCCTGACTGCTTTTCCTATTTTTTCTATATTCTTTTTTCCGATCTTTTCTACATTCGTTTTTCCAATCTTTTCCACGCTTATATTTCAAATCATTTTCATAATTTTCTTGTCCGTTCCAACCAGCTTTTACGAACTTTTCTGTTTCTCCTTCCCGTTTCATTTCCTGCTCTGTCTGTATTTCATTTTCTGCAGTTGTTTCCATAAGCTGTGTCGGCTCTGCCTCCTGCATCGCATTTTCCACCGCAGTCCGGATAAAATCACGGACTGCCACATTTTCCTTCATGCTTTCCTGAAACAGCGCATATGCCAGCTGAACACTCATTTTTTCTTCATAATCAATATGATCCAGGATGAAACGGGCCATACGGTTCAGTCCCTCTGCCACCGGCGTTCTTCCGTCCGGATCATAGCAAAATCCCAATGCCCGCTCCTCCTTTCCGGAAAATATCAGTTCCGGTTCCAGAATCACGCCTTTTCCCCGCAGCAGATACCGTTCAATCTCCTCCATCATCCGATTCAATGCCAGCAAAAGCTGCTGAATTTCCCCACACGTTATTTTCTTCGCTTCATACACATTCGTCAGCGGTTCAAATGCGGTCACTTCATAATACAGCTCCTGTTTTCCATCCGTGATCTGCAGCTGAACCGGAAGCAGTCCCGGAATCCGGTTCTGCATTAACATCGGAAGCTGATAATCTTCTTCCGGACATACCGTTACCGGCAGTGCCAGATACGAACTGTTTGCCTCCCTGTAATAATGAACTTCCATCCTACTGCCCCTTTCCATCCGTTTTCTGATCTGCCGTCAGCGCTTTCACCAGCCGGAGCAGTTCTTCCGGTTCTAGGCCGCTTTCCGATGCTCTCCCGCTGATTTTAAGGTGCTCCGTCAATCCGCTCCAGCCAGGCCACTGCATTGCCGTTTCCGCCTGATAACTTATTTCTGCCTGATTTCCTCCAAAAGCAACCGTATACACCGGCTGCCGCGTTACCATAAGCCTGCCTGCAGCCGCTGCCTGCGCATACAGCTCTGTCATCCCCACTTCGCCAAATCCTGTTACCCTCCATAAAATCCCCTTTTTTCTCCATTGATCCCAATCAGGCGAACCAGTCAAAAGGCTCTGATTTTCTGTCACACACCTGAAACCGCGATGCCCTGCTGTTGCCGCAGTTCCTGCAAGCACAACCCTATCATGCAAAAACATCCCTCCATATATACAAAACAGCAGGCACAGCAATACAACCGGCATAATCATAGCCGCTTCCACCGTAAAGCTTCCCTTTTTCCAGTATCTGCAATCTTTCTGCGCAGTCCTTTTCAGATAGTTTCCAACCGCTTTTCCCCTTCTCATCATCCCACAGTCCCTCATATCTATATCAATCAGATGTTTACTTTTTCCCAGTTCCACTGCTTCATGCTCCACACCCCTGACTTGAAAAAGGCTTTCTGCAAGATGTGCGTCACAATTTGTGGAAGATTTTACACAGATGAGGGCGTCGTAGTAGGATACGACAACCGAATTTGAGCAAAAGATACCGCAAATTGGGACGTGCAGATTGCGGAAATGATTTTTCAAACGCGCTCTAGCCAAATGTATGTTTTACAAAGCGATCATTGGATATACAGCAAGCACAAATGGTACAAGCGGGATTCGTTCTTTCCATCCCATTTTGCCAATTGTATGATATATCAGACTGCCCAAAAGACAAACTATAAGCGCACCAGTCATCAACGCCCATGCCTGCGCCCCGCCTGCAATTGCTCCAATTGCCAAAAATACAAATCCATCTCCATCTCCGATTGCTCCTGTCATACGGCTCAGAAAAAGCATCATCAATCCCGGAACCGCTGCTGCCGCATACCAGACTGCGGAATGGGTCGCAAAAATTCCATTCCAGATGAGTCCTATTATCGCCAATACCGTCAACTGGGCGACCGCTACCTCCTTTGTCTGAATATCCTGCCAAGCTGCCGGAAGCAGCACTGCCAGCAAAAGCGCTGTTTCAACTAGTTTCACAGCTTTTCCCCCTTTCCTTCGGACTTCTGCTCCTTTCCTTCGGACTTCTGCTCCCTTCCTTCAGACGTTCACTCTTCTTTTTGTCCACAGCTGCTGCATGGCGGCAAAGACACCTCTTTCAGAGGAACTGTCCGGATATTTCTTGTCAGCGCCGGACAGGTCATCTTGGTATGATACCGTTCTCCGCTTTCCGTCACATAATAGCAATACGCCGTCAGCTGCTTCCCGCACCGTTCGCACGGCGTATAGCTTCTCCCCGCCTGATTTCTCGCCTCTCTCAGTTCATTTGCCCAGATCGTCCGTATTTTTAAATGAAGATACCTGCATTCCAGCGACGTATGGTACACACTTCCATGCTCTGTGATATAAACCAGCTTTTCCTGCTCCGGATCCTCGGCTTTTCTCCAGCGCAGCGTTCCGCTCCAGATTGCCCGGCGGCTTCGCTGTGCCGCCTGAAGTGTTCCGACAGTTCCCGGAATGAACGGAATCTTTATGCGGTAACCGACAATAAAGTCAATCATCCCGGTTTCTTCCGGAGCCCCCAGAAGTACCGGATACAGACCTTCTGTCCCGTTTTCCAGCCATCTCTGGTTCCCTGCATCTCCAAGATTCTGCCGAATTTCCGCTTTCAGATAACCATTTGTGACGACACAGGAAAGAATCTCTTTTCCAATCATTCCAAGACTGTCTGCTGTTTCCCCATCATCTGTACGGAACTGCTGCGCCGCTCCATAATAAGCGGATGCTTTCTGTGCAGCGCTGTCCATCGCATGCTGAAGCTGTGTCTGAAACAGCAAAATCTGAAAAAAGCACCAGATTCCTATGAGCAGCATAAGAAATAGCGGAAGAATCACTGCGGCTTCAAGCGTAAGGCTTCCGGAAGGTCTGACAGACACCCTTTTCCCCCGAACCTGATAATTCCGGTACCTGGAGAGTTCCTTTCCGCATAAATTTTGCGCTGCTTTCTGTCCGAAAGAAAAAGGCACCTGTCACACCTCCCGTCTTGCCCGCTCCGCCAAAATTAATACATTTCCGCCGCATCCGCCCACAGAATATAGCCCCTCCCTGGCATACTTCCGCGTCCATATTGTCCGAAGACCGATCCGGCAGCGGCTTCCGTATGTATCTGTACCGCATAAACACACTCATTCATGTAAAAGCGCGGCTTTATTTCTGCCATCCTACACTGAATCATATCCATCATGCCGTAGTACTTCTGCGTTTCCGGCGTTTTTAGCAGCAACAGTCTCAAATATCCCTGGTAATCCATTCCCTCCTGACAATTTCCGCTCCCTGTCATTGCTCCGGCAAACCAGGCTGGAAGAAATGCAAATGATGTCAGATACCACTGATCCATCCGCTTTTTTAACGGCACCCTGCCCCCGCCAAGAAGACTGCGCACATCCGCAATTGCTTCTCCGTATGCCCATGCGGCAATCGCCGCCGATTTTACCAACGCTGTCAGCGGCACTATGCCTGTCCATCCAACTAATATTCCGGCAAACAGCTCTGCCTGTTCCAGAAGCTCAGGTGTTTTCCGTATCACAGATATATTCATCAGTTCGCGCAGAACAAGTAGCTGTCGGATGCATTCCTCCAAATTTTCTTCGTCGGAGGATTTCCATCCAATCATATACTCCAGTTCATATTGCAGCGTTTCATTTCCGCCATGCTGCGTAAAATTATGAAATTCTTCAAGCGCATACTCGCAAAGCATCAGGTTATTTGCCAGCTTTTTTGTCAGATTTCCCGGCCCCTTATCCGTCAGCCCGGACTTGCTGTTTGAAGGAAAACCGCTCTTTGTGGTGTGCTTTTCCGATACCGGATAGCCAGGCGGGAGAACCAGAGACATAAATCCCCCGTTCCGTACCTGATCCGCTGCTCCGATCACACTGTCCTGAACTGCATTCTCGTATTCCTCCTTCTGCCCGGTCTGACCCAGTTCTTCCTTCGCCTGTTCCTCTTCCTCTGTCGTCAAAACAGCTTCTTTTGCTTCCTCTTCTCCTTTTTCCATCTGAAGCAGATCTTCCTTTACCGTCTCAAGTATCTGAACCGGAAGCCGGTATTTCATATAATCCATCACACATCGTCCAAACACTTCACCCTGCATTCCCGTTGCCGGCATCTGTTCCGTGATCTGCACGGAAATCAGCTGCTCTCTCAAAAAATTTCCAGGGAGAAGCGGATACTCCAAACGGAGGTCCAGATACTTTCCAAGCTCATCCGTAAGCAATTCTTCCATATTCTGAAACTCCGGAATATCCTCTGAATTAATCAAAAGCAAGCCAAATTCATCAAACAAATCTCCGTCATACTGCGCAAACAGGCTGTCCAGCGCAGCTTCCGTCCCCTGCTGCAGCTGATCCCGCAAAAGCATCGCACGGGCCGATTCTAAAAGCGCTCCCATAAACAGCAGACAGACCGACAGGCAAAGACTCATAAAGACAGTAATGCTTCCGGATGCTTTTCCCCGTCTCATCAATACAGACCATTTACAGATGAATTAAGATTCGCGAAAATATCATTAATCATCGACATCAGCTGCTCCCGGAAAATAACAACCAATGCAATCAATACGACCAAAATCAGAATCACTTCAATTGTGCCAACTCCCTCTTCCGATTCCAATACCTGCGTTTTCAGACGATTCCACATACCATTTCCCCCTTATTCCATAGATGTACTCTCACAATCTTTTTGCGCTTGCTTTTACAGCCGATTTTCGCCAACCGCGCTCAACATACTATAAACTCCCGTTTATTCTGACGCAGCGGGAATCCGAAATCCTACATTGCCAGAAAAGCCGGCGCTACCAATACTGCCAGCACAACCCCAAGCATCGCAGTCATCGGCAGAAGAAGCCTTGTATTAAGCTCTTCCCCCAATCGCAGTGCTTGGTTTCTGCGTTCCTCCAGTGCCTGTGCCATCTCTGTCTCCAACATCCGGCTGATCCCCGCTGAACCCTGCCTTATATTCTGCTCCAGGTAACTTCCAAGCCGCCGGTACCCGGCACATTTGCACCGCTGTCCAAACTCCCGATATACCTGCGCTTCTCCCTTTCCCGCCTGGAGCTGCAGCCTGGTCGTTATCATCTCCTCATACAATGCCTGCTTCCATTCCGGCTCCCTCTGCTTCTTTTCCTGATAAAGCTGCAAAATACGATTCCAGGAATCAACCAATGTCAGTCCGCATCCCAGCATGGTTCCAAGCTGAAATACAAAAGCCGGATATTCCCGCTCCAGTTCCCGGCTCCGCTTTTCATACTCCTGCTTCATATTCTGACGATCGGACACTGCTGACAGGCACGCTATAGCAATCAGCAGCAACGGAAGGATCCATGGCTGCTCTGGTTGATTTTCCCTGTAATTCAGCGTTTTTCCTTCCACCGATCCAGGCAGTTTCCAAAAAGCCGCCGTTTTGCTGTTTTCATTGCTTTGCTTCAGTGCCTCCTGAAATTTCTGCAGATACCAGGCTTCATCCTGCACAGGCGGCATAAGCCGGAATGGCACTTCGTAACTCTCACTGTAGGACGCATAAGACAGCGTAATCATCATACCAACTGCCACGCCTTTTTCCGGAATGTATTCCGCTGTAATTACACCATTACTGCTGATCTGCTCCGGGTCCAGACTGCGCCACTGCACGCGGATTCCGTAGTCTGTAACCGACACCAAAGCCAAATCCGTCCGCACTTCTTCCTGCGATGCATTCCTGCCCAGCGATTCCTGAATTACCGTCTCCAGCGTCCGGTCAAACACAGCCTTCATCTGTTCTTCCTCCGGCTCTCTTCCGGCAACCGCAACCGTAACAGCAAGCGATTCCTCGGTCAGCCCGTCTACCAGCAGTTCATACGACTCTGTTTCGCCAAATGATGGCCGTTCCAGCGCATCTGTTTCCTGCGCCTTCTTCCCCGCTGCTGAAGCAGAAAACAGCAGGCAAATCAGGCATGCGGCTTCCGCACACCCCCATATGCGAAGCATACGCCCTGCACGCCGCAGACGAAGCCGGACAGCAGGCTGCTCCCTGACGTACAGAGCCTGCGCCCATTCCGTTTCCGTGCTGTCCTCATTCCCTGTAATCCGTTCCAGACAATCCTGAAGCCAGAGTCCAAACGGATACAAAAAACGGAATCTCTTCTGTTTCGCCGCGTCATCCTCCATCGTCTCTCTGTCATATCCCTGCAGAAGAAACGGGCCCGCTGTCAGCAGAACCAGGCACACGGCACTGATCAGACTTATCCACATCCTTCTCACTTCCTTTTCGTTTCATCCACATTCTCCGCTAAAATCATCCCCGAAATCTGCACATCCCAATTTGCGTATCTTTCACCCGAATTCGATTGGCACAACCCACTGCGGCTTCCTCCTCATCCGGGCAAAATCTCTCGCAAATTGTGACACATATCTTGCAGAACGCCTTTTTCAAACACGCTCTAACTCACCCATCATCTTCTCTGCCAGGCAGAACGCGCCGACATAAATGGCCAGACAGACTGTCATTATAATCCGTCCTACTGCCGTTGTGTACATGACCTGCATCATATCACCCGATGTCAGACGCACATAAGCAAGAATCCCTGCCGGCATCCAGTTCATAATCCGCTGTTCCATCTGCTTTCCTGCCGCCTGAACTGAAATCTGCTCTTCTGTCTGCAGCTTCTGGATCAACTGGGAGGATGTCCGCTTCAGAATTCCCGGCAGCGAAGCCCCGCTCCTTCCGGACAGCGCAAAAATCTGCCCCAGATCCCGCAATTCCTCTACCTGCGTTTCCCTTGACACATTCATCCATACAGTCTGCGCATTCTCTCCCAGACGGATTTCTCTCAGCATAGACGCAAGCATTCCGGAAAGATCTGTTTCCCACCCTCTCATCTTCACCAGTTCCTGATGTACCCGTTCCATTCCCTGCTCTGCTGAATAACCCGCCAACAAAAACGACGTCAGCATCGTAACCAGTTCCAGCAAATCCTTCCTGAGATTTCTCAGACGTTTCCGGTACACCTGTTTTTTTCTTCGCTTCCGATATCCCCAGAGTACTGCCGGAAATAACAGCACACCCGGAACAATACTATCATAAAATAACATTGATACCCCCAGGCACAATCCGGCCGACTCTGCTGCCGCACGCGTGGTTTCCTTCCCGGTCAGTCTGTCATTAAGCCGGTAACAGCCCCGCCTCCGCGAGTTTTCCCGTGTGTTCAAGTTCTCCGCAGCGCACCAGTCTCCCGCAAATCTTCCCGTCCGTTTCTCTTGTTTCCTGAAATTCATACAGACGCTTCAGCTTCACCTGCCCTTCATAAATCCCGGATACCTCACTGATGGACAATACCTTTCTGCTCCGGTCACGAAGCCGCCCCAGATGAATCATAATATCAAGCGCTGAAGCGATCTGTCCGCGAATCGCCGCTAACGGCAGATCCATCCCCATCAGAACCATTGTCTCGATTCTGGACAGCATATCTTCCGGACTGTTCGCATGACCAGTGGACATAGATCCATTATGGCCGGTATCCATCGCCTGCAGCATTTCCAATGCCTCCTTCCCTCTAATCTCCCCTACGATAATGCGGTCCGGCCGCATCCGAAGACTGTTGCGGATCAGATCCCGGATTGAGACTTCCCCGGTTCCTTCCTGACTGGCCGCCCTTGCCTCCAGACGTACCAGATTTTTTACCTGAACCAAACGAAGCTCCGCGCTATCCTCAATCGTAATCACACGCTCATCCGGTGCAATAAACCCGGCAAGCGCGCCAAGAAATGTCGTCTTTCCAGAACCGGTTCCTCCGGAAATAAAAATATTATACTTTGCCTTTACCAACAGCTTCAAAAAAGAAACTGCCTCTTCACTTACTGCTTCCCACGCGATTAGCTGCTCCATATCCGGCGGCTTTTCACAGAAACGCCGAATGGTAATCACAGGGCCGTCAAGCGCAATCGGCGGCAGCACAATATTCACGCGAGAACCATCATCCAGTCTGGCATCCACCATCGGATTCGACTCATTGACACGGCGGTTTACCGCCGCTACAATCTTCTGAACAACATCCTCCAACTTGCCTTCTGAGGTAAAATGCTTATGAAACGGCACAATCCTTCCGTCCTTCTCAATGAAAATATGATCCGCGCCATTCACCATCACTTCTGTAACCCCCACCTCGTCCAATGCCTCACTGAGCACATCCAGACGGCGGAAGGAGTCATACAAAGCTCTCCTGCAGTACATCCGCTCTGATAATGGGAAATATTCCTCCCGACCCAGGCGGATCAAAAGCTCATCAATTCTCCGGTACAGCTCATCGTCACTGATTTCCCCAGTCAGATCCAGACCATCCGAAACCATACGGCGCAGAGATTCCAGATCACGCATGGCTTACCATTCTCCTTTCACCAGTGTCCGCACAAAATCGCCAAGCTCACCCCACAGCATTTGTTCCAGATACATCTCCTGACTTCCAAATGACCGGTAAAACGGAAGCTTCAGCTTTTCCACCTTTCCCAACACTTCCGTCTGATTTTTCAGTTTTATCCAGGTTTCAAATTCTTCGATCTTTCCCTGCGAAACCGGATCGCTCTGCACCGGCATATAAATCCGGCTGCACAGAGGAAACAGCTCCGGCCCAAGCCGCACACTGCCGCCCAAATCCAAAATAATAACGTCATACCTGCAGACTCTTGCCAGCTCCTGTACCAGTGCACTGACATTTCTTGGATCCGCGTCATACAAATCCTCCGGATAGCGGACCGGAGGCAGAAAATCCACATTGTGCCAGTTTTCCGTCAGACTGTCAATCTGTGATTTCAGCTGCCCCTGCACACAATAAAATATCGCATCGGAAAGATCCGATGAAAAGTTCCGGTCAAGCAGAAGCTCCAAGCCTGAAAATTCTTCAAAATTCAAATACAGAACCTGCGTGTTTTTTGCCAGGATCTGAGCAAGTGTCAGTGCAAACGACGTCTTCAGGCAACGCGATACCGGCGAGTACACGCCCGCAATCTGTACCGGATGAAGCGCGGCAATGGTTTCCATTACCTGCATATCCATAGTTTCATAGCAACTCATCAGCTCCCGGATTACATGATCTGACGACTGAAATTTATACACGTACCGGTCTCCAACCTCATCCGGAAGCTGGTGCTGCTCCGTCAGATATACGGTTTTCCGAATCGGCAATTCCCGGATCCGTTCCGTTTCACACGATTTCTGAATCAGCAGCATATCAATCGTATGCTCTGCCGCATACGCTTCTAATGCATCCTCTCTGGTAAAGCAAATCATAGAAAACGGCAGCGATTCCTTCCGGTTCAGATACTCAGACAGCCGTTTTCCATATTCCTCATCCGCATCAAAAACTGCCAGAATTTTTTTCATAACTAAATCCTTTCCAGCCATAACAGCCGCATTCTTTTTGATTATTGCGTTTTTAATGTGGAAATTTTCCGGCGAATGCCGTTTCTTCTGATGTAGTTCTGATGTGTCTTTTTCTCTCTCGTAATGCCCGGAAATAATTACTTTCCGTAAGCTGTACTATGATTATATCCGTTCTTGCTAAAATGTCAAGTTTTTTCTATTTTTAACTCAAATTGCACTTTTTCTTGCTTTTTTCTCTTTTTTTGTGCTATTTTTTATGAATAATTAGTTGTTTTGTGGATAACTTTGTGGATAATCAGCCCTTCCTGCTGCCTTCCGATACGCTCTCGGTGAAACTCTGCAGTATTTCCGGAACGACGCGGAAAAATATTCCACCGAGGCAAATCCAAGTTTTTCTGATACAGATGTAATACTTTCTCCGGAGGCGGCAAGAAGCAGCTTTGCTGCTTCCATTCTGCTTTCCTCTTTCTTCTGTCGAAATGTTTTTCCATAATGTACCTGAAGAAATCGTTGTGTCTGTCTGGTGGAAAATCCAAGCACACCTGCCAGTTCGTTCAATGAAAGATGCCCATACGAAAATAAAAAATAACGTTCCGCTAAAATTGCTTTATCCGATACCGCACTCTTTGCCGCCCCAAAAGACTCTTCCTTCCCTGGTGTTTTCCCTGACGCAGCAGCCATATAATTACGTATCATCGCAATTATGCACTGGGTAAACAATGCCTGCAGCTGATACTGCCACCCCGTCCTTTTTTCTTCCAGTTCGCCAAAGATCTGCTGAAAAAGAGACAAAAGATTCTGCCCGTCCATCCCATACCACACAAAGGTCTCCAGAAATTCAACAGAAAGCGCTCCCTTTTTCCCGGAAGTTCCTTCTTCTGCCTGCAGGTTAATACAGTACTCAAATAATGGTTCCTGATCCGCCGAATACTGCGCATGCTCGACAAATGGCCCCGTCACATAAAGCGTTCCCCCACTTACCTCATAACGCTGTCCGCGAACTACTGCATATCCCCGCCCCGACGTCAGATAATGAATTTCATAATCGCCCGCACCATGGCTGTGCGACGGAACCTGCTCAATAAATCCACGGGAAACTTGAAGAATATGAATCACCGTATTATCAATCATAATCAAACAATCAAGCGGATACACCTGTGCAGCCATACCATTTCCTCCCCTTATTCTAGATGTACTCTCGGAATCTCTTATGTACCTGGCCTTGCGGCTGATTTCCCGCCGTAG
>CAJMMH010000023.1 GCA_905214365.1 uncultured bacterium | reverse complement strand
CAGAAAGGTATGGAAAAATGACAGAACAGGAAACGCAGGTAGAGGAAACGGGAACTGCCGAACCTCAGATCCGCAGCATAACGGCAGAGGACGGTACCGTACGGTATCTTGGCCTGACGGAAGCAGAAGTGGATGAGCGCAGGGCAAATGGGCAGGACAACTGGATTGAGTCGTCCAGCAATCGCAGCGTGAAGGATATTTTCAGAAGCAATATTTGTACATTTTTCAATCTGATTAATATCATTTTGTTTGTGCTTGTAATTTCAGTTCACTCCTACAAAAATATGCTGTTTATTTTTATTGCGGTCGCCAATACCGCGATCGGTATTTTTCAGGAGCTGAGAGCAAAGCGTACGCTTGACCGGCTGAGAATTCTGACAATCAGCCATGTAGAAACAATCCGCGACGGAGAAAAGAAGCGTACGCCGGTCAATGAGCTGGTAAAGGACGATCTGATTATCCTTCAGACCGGAAATCAGATCCCGGCAGACGGAACCATCGTGGACGGGGTTCTCGATGTTAACGAGTCGCTTCTGACCGGTGAGCAGGATTCGATTCACAAGGGTCCGGGCGACCGGGTACTTTCCGGAAGTTATGTAACGTCCGGAAGCGCGGTCTGCGTACTGACGGCGGTTGGAAAGGAAAGCTATATGGAAAAGCTTTCCGCAGAAGCAAAAAAATTCAAACGCTATCAGTCGGAACTTCAGAAGTATATTAACCGGATTCTGAAATTTATCAGTATCATTATTATTCCGGTCGGCATATTGCTGTTTGCAAAGCAGTACTATATTACCGGAAGCACGTATGAGCAGGCGGCTTTGGATACCGTTGCAGCCGTGCTCGGTATGATTCCGGAAGGATTGGTTCTTCTGACAAGTCTCGCGCTTGCGCTCGGCGTAATGCGTCTGGCAAAGCGGAACACATTGGTCCAGGAGCTGTACTGCATTGAAACGCTGGCCCGCGTCGATACGCTTTGTCTGGATAAGACAGGAACGATCACAGAGGGAAGACTCTGCGTAGACCGTGTGGAATCTCTTGATCCGAATATTCAGATTGAGCCGCTGATGGGACGGCTGATGGCGGTCCTCAGTGACCGGAATGAGACATTTCAGGCGTTAAAACAGCGGTTTCCGGCGACGAGCGGGGAGGGCGCAAAGCTTGTTCTTCCGTTTTCTTCTGACCGGAAGTTTTCCGGCGCGGTGTTTGAAGGAGAGGGAACGTATCTGTTAGGTGCGTATCAGTTTATTTTCAAGGAGCAGGATCCAGAGGTTCTGCGGCAGATTGCCGCGTATGCGAAGGATGGACTCCGTGTTTTGGTTGTCGCACATTCGCCCAATGAGATGACCGATTATGAGTTGGCAGACGGATTTCGTCCGCTTGGCTTTATTCTTATGACTGACGTGATCCGCAGGGAAGCGCCGGAGATTCTTGCTTATTTTGAGCAGCAGGGCGTGGAACTGAAGGTAATTTCCGGTGATGATCCGGTTACGGTTGCAGCAATTGCGGCAAGAGCCGGACTGAAGGGCGCGGAAAATTATGTGGATGCGACGACGCTTACAACCGACGAGGAACTGGAGGACGCAGTCCTGAAGTATTCAGTGTTCGGACGGGTAACGCCGAAGCAGAAGCAGCAGATGGTCGTAATGCTGAAGCGGGCCGGACGTACGGTTGCTATGACCGGCGACGGTGTAAACGATGTGCTTGCGCTCAAAGAGGCAGACTGCAGTATTGCAATGGCGTCCGGAAGCGATGCAGCGAAGAATACAGCCAATCTGGTTCTTCTTGACTCCAACTTTGCGTCGATGCCGCATATTGTTAATGAGGGGCGTCGTGTTGTAAACAACATTAAGGCAGCGGCATCCATGTTCCTGATTAAGACAGGATTTTCTGTAATTACAGCGCTGTTTACGATTTTTCTGGGACAGTCATATCCATTCCAGCCGATCCAGCTGTCAGTGATTAATGGATGCGCAGTCGGCATTCCGTCTACGCTTCTTCAGCTGGAGCCGCGGTTTGACAAGATTGACAGGCATTTTTTCCGGCAGGTACTTCGCATGTCGATGCCGACATCAATGACGATTTCGTTGACGATTCTGGTAATTACCAATGTTGGCTTTGCACTTGGCTGCTCGAAGGAAATGCTTGCGACTGTTTGTGTACTGACGACCGGATGGAATTATATGATTACGCTTCGTAAGGTATATTCGCCGATGACGCCGTACCGGAAATTTGTTATTTATTCGATGCAGACAGTATATCTGGCGGCGATGATTGTTGGTCAGCACCTGATGGAACTGGTCGGTCTGAACTTTACTGCTGTTATTGTAACGATTGCGGCAATTAATTTCTGCCCGATGCTGGTCGAGCTGTTTGAAAAGCTGTATGATGTGCTGGTTTACCACTGGGAGCACAGAAACGATGAAAAACCGCAGAAGCCGATTAAAGTCAAGGTGAAGAAGATCAAAGGGATCGGAGCCTAACGGCAGGCGGCGGGGGAATACCGGAAAGATGGGGAATACAATGAAACGATGGATGACAGGAATCATTGCAGCTGCTGTGACTGTTGTATGCGCGATGGGGAGCGGCGTACGGGCAGAAGAAGCACAGACGCAGCCTGAGATTGTTACGCTTGCACCGGTAGGCGGTGAGCAGGTGGCAGCATCAGAGCTTGAAGCGAAGCTGAAGATAGCCAATGACAGTACGCGCAGCATGCCGCTTTCCGGTGTTGTGGATTTGACTGTGCTGACTCAGATCAGCGCGGCACAGGTGCGGGAGTTGATTGAACGGTATCATATTCCGGATAGCTGCCGGTATCTGGATGGGGAGCTGCGTTCCTCCGGAGACCTGGATTATACGATCAGCAGAAGAAATATAGCCGCTCTGACAGATCCGATTTCGCTTCAGTACGGCGTAATGACTGAAAATACGGCCGTCCGCAGATACCCGACCTGGCAGCAGCTTACGGAAGATGGCCAGCCGGAAAGTCCGGATTTTTTCCAGGAAACGATGTTATTAATCGGTGAGGGAGTTGTTGTTCTGCATCAGACGGAGGATGGTGTCTGGAGTTTTGTTCAGGGAGAAACGGATAATGGCTGGGTGGAAACCGCGGATATTGCGTTCTGTCAGATAGAGGATATGAACGCATATATCAATGCGGAAAGCTTTGCTGTAATTACGGACGATGAACTGACGGCGGGAGAAAACGAGCTGCGTATGGGAACCCGTCTTCCGATTGCGAGAATCGAAGACGGAGATGCGGTTGTCTGGCTGCCGGAGTCCAATGAAAACGGAAATCTTTATTATTCCGAGCAGCGAATTCATCTGACCAGCGGAATCTGCCTAGGATATCTTCCGTTCTTGCCGGATGTGGTTGTCGAGCAGTGTATTAAGATGCTCGACATGCCGTATGGAAGCGGTGATGCGGGTGGTTATGTAGACAGTCTTTCGGCAGTCGGAGCAATCTACCGCAGCTTCGGCATCCTGCTTCCGAGACAGGCAGATGCAATGGTTTATGCGGGTGGCAGCGTTGTCGGGATTAGTCAGATGAGTGCGGAAGAGAAGAAGTCTTATATTATGAGCCAGCCGGCCGGCTGTATTCTGCTGTCAGATAAGCAGGCAGCGATTTATCTTGGAACCGATGCGTCCCAGACCGCAAAGATCTTTCATTGTGTACAGTCGTATTCTGCTGACGGAACGACTGTAACAGAAGCTAACCGCTGTGTGGAAACGTCGATTGATAGTTATTCCGCAGACGGAGTGAAGTATCTGGATCAGTATCAGTATGTGATCAGCTTTTGATCTGAGTAAGCGAGCCTGCAGCAGGGCTTGAATCCTGCGTGCGGGCTTGTTTTTTGCTTTACAGGAAATTGCTTTCCTGTAAAGTAAAAAACGCTCCGCGGGGATGCGCACTGCGACGTACAATGTAGATGTCGCAAGCGACCGCCGCAGGCGCGAGAATGTGCCAAGGCACATTCTTTGTTCTACTGCGCTATATTTTGTCCGACAGCGGAAGCTCTGCTGGCGGAAATTTTATGAATCAGGTAGGGAAGAGGCATATTCGCTTCTGTTCACGCTGCGCTCGAACAGTAACGCATATTCTGATAAAAAAGAATGTTCCCAGATGCGCCGGAATGTATGATGAAAGATATGCCGGGAAAACCGGGACAGCGCATGGGACAAAAGGAGAGCGATGACGCGTGCGGCTGCTTATCTGCGCCTGAGCCGTCAGGATCAGGAAAAGGAAGGGGACAAAGACAGCGAAAGTATTGAAAACCAGCGCTGCATGATTCGGGAATATGCAAAAGCGCATGGATACGAGATTGTAAAGGAATACGCGGATGAGGATTATTCAGGACTGACTGACCAGAGACCGGCATTTCAGCAGATGCTCCGTGCGGCGAGAAAAGGAATGTTTGAAGTGATCCTTGCAAAGAGCCAGTCGCGTTTTTCCAGAAATATGCGGGACATTGAACGGTATCTTCACCGGGAACTGCCTCTTTTGGGCGTGCGTTTTTTAGGAATCCTGGACGGCACGGATACCGGGAACCATGCCAATAAAAAAGCACGCCAGATTTACGCTTTGATTAATGAATGGTATTGTGAGGATCTTTCAGAAAATGTCCGCGCTGTCCTGCGTCAGAAAATGAAAGAGGGACAGTTTATCGGATCGTTTGCACCGTATGGCTATCAGAGAGCTCCGGATGATATGCATCGGCTGATTGTGATGCCAGAGGAAGCGGATGTGGTGCGAAGGATTTTTTCCTGGTATGCGGAAGGAAAAACACTCCGCGCGATCTGCCGCTGCCTGGATCAGGAGCAGAGAAAGCCGCCGTCCGCGTCGAGAGGACGGCGGACGGCTGGGTGGAATCCGATGACAGTGGGGCGAATTCTGGAAAATAGAGTGTATCTTGGCGATCTGGAACAGGGAAAGAGCGAAACCGTAAGCTATAAGAATCCGGCGAGGAAAGCCATTCCAAGGAAGCAGTGGATCTGTTTGGAACATTGCCATGCAGCAATTGTAGACAAAACGCTGTTTGAGCAGGTACAGATGCTGCGGAAACAGCGGCGCAGAAAGTAATGTAACAGCTTCCCATGTAGCCGGTATTATCGCAGGAGATGGAACCATGTCAAATGGCAAAATTCGCGGGATTGCGCCGGGAGCCTGCCTTGCGGCTGTCCGTGTGCTGGACAGCCGGGGAAATGGAAAACTTTCCTGTATGCTGGAAGGAATCCAATGGATACTGGAGAATCAGAAGCGGCTGAAAATACGGATTGTCAATATTTCCGCAGGAGCATCCAAGCGGGAACCAAGGGAAGAATCCGAGCTGGTACGCGCGGTAAATTCTCTTTGGGATGCAGGACTGGTTGTCTGCACTGCAGCAGGGAACGAAGGCGGTGATCGGGCATATATTACATCGCCGGGAATCAGCAGAAAGGCAGTAACGGTCGGCTGCTGCGACGATATTCTGATGATTGACGAACAGGGACGCCGGTTTGAGCATTATTCCGGGAAAGGGCCGACATTAGCCTGTATCTGCAAGCCGGAACTGGTAGCGCCTGGAACGAATATTATCTCCGCGGGTGTCATGAGGAAGCGCGGGGATTCACCGTATGCAATCAAGAGCGGTACGAGTATGGCAACGCCGATTGTTTCGGGAGCAATTGCGCTGTTACTTGAAAAGTATCCGGATATGGATAACCGCAATGTCAAGCTCCGTCTCAGGGAACGGGCGGTGGATATCGGACTTGCAGCCAATCATCAGGGCTGGGGACGAATCAGCATTCCGGCGCTTCTGGCAGATCGTTGAAAATAGGACACTTTTTGTTGCATTTGTCTCCAACCTGCGGTATAATGATAAAAATTACATGACAGAATTCATAAAGGAGATGAACATGAATAAATTAAAAAAGGCGGTAACATTGTTGATAGTGTCGGCGATGCTGCTGCTCTTCGCTGTGCCTGCTTTGGCAGAGGGGTCTGATCCCGATGTCTTTTCTTCCGGTTATTGTGTGATGAATCTGGATACCGGCGAGATCGTTTTTCAGAAGGACATGAACGAAAAGAAATTTCCGGCGAGTATTACAAAGGTGATGACTGCGCTGGTTGTATTGGAGAACTGTGAGGATCTGAGTGATACGCTGACGTTTTCCGAGACGACCATTAATTCCATGACAGCAAACAGCTCTACACTGACGCCGAGAGCGGAAATCGGGGAGCAAATGACTGTTGAGGACGCACTGTACGGGATGATTCTCAGCTCAGCCAATGAGTGCGCGGAGGCGCTGGCAGAGTATACCGCCGGGTCCGTTGAAAAGTTTGCGGATCTGATGAATGCCAAAGCGAAGGAGCTTGGCGCGGTCAATACGCATTTTGTTAATGCCTGCGGCCTGCATGATGAAAATCACTATACTACGCCGTATGATATGGCGTTGATTTTCCGGGCTGCGCTTCAGAATGAAGAGTTCGTAAAGATTGATTCTACAAAAGTATATACGATTCCGAAGACGAACATGCATGAAGAGCGTACCTGTGGTATGACGCATCAGCTGATCAACGGAACCATTCCGTTTGAAGGCGTTTATGCAGGAAAAACAGGTCATACATTAGAAGCAGGACGGACGTTGATGACGGCGTGTGAGCGCAATAATCTGCATCTGGCCGTTGTTGTGATGGGATCGGATAACGATCATTTTTACACAGATACAGAGATTCTCTTTGAGTATGCGTTTGGTATGCTGACCGGTTCCTATCCGGATGTTGTATTTACGCCGGCTGACGATACGGTAGTCACATCCGGAGATGTACGTGTCCGCGAGTTTCCGAGCGTGTATGCGCTGCAGGTTGCGTCCGCAATGGCTGGAACATCAATGCACCGTGTCGGAACTTATGCGGGTTGGAGCCGCGTTGAGATTGCGGGCGGAACCTATTATGTATCTACCAACTTTCTGACAAACGAAGCAGGAGAGACGGTTGCGCCTCCGTATGAGACGCTGACACCGACTGATGCGCCGGAGACGCAGGAAGAGACGGAAACGGAAACGCAGCCGGAGACTGAAGCGCAGCAGGAAACAACGGTGCCGGCAACGACGGAAACCGCAGGTTCAGAGAGCGAAGTGACTGCTCCGGCGCAGACGACCTCCGCGCAGTTTGCGGCAGCAACAACTCACACATATGAAGTCAACGAGGATGTCCTGATGCTTGCAATTTTGATTCTGGTTGTTCTGATCTCAATTGTATCCGGAATTTTAGTTGCGGTATTGATTGTAAAAAAAGGGTAATCCGTTTTCTTGGATGATTTACTTGATTTTTTGCAGATCTGTGGTATACTATAAATGTCCTGGGGTGTGCGACACTTGCTTTTAATTTGAACCTACATGACTCAATAGGGATTCCTATATTGCCAGGTGGATGTCAAGCCTCCGTTTGCAGTGGAAGGCAGAAGTCTGGTTGCGGTTGCCCACCTAGCTTAGCTAGGCGTCAAATGAGCAGGAACGGCACTTTGGGACATTTTATATGCAGAAGACGCAGGCAAGACAGTACTTGATCTGCGGCATGATACAAAAATAATAAACATACAGATGAAAGCATTGTACGGATTTGTACAGTGCTTTTTATTTTCTTTTTTACCTGACAGGTGCAGAAAGGGGATAACGGGAAAGAGATGAAAAAGTATCGTGCCGCGGCCGCGGTGATTATACTGCTGCTACTGACAGCCGTCTGGTGCGTATGCCGGGCAGCCAGATACGGACAGGCAGCCGGAAACAGAAGAGTCTGGTATCGGAGTCTGACGGAGGAGCCTGTTTCGGCGCCGGATGCCGCAAAGTCAGAGACAGATGAGATAACACCGGACATGGAGTCGGAAGGAATAACGCCAGAGGCAGAGCCGGAAGAGACAGCGCCAGGCACGGAGCCAGAAGAACCGCTGATCCGTGTCCGGCTGACGGTTTCTGATTTCAGCAGCGAGATCCATCCATTTGTGGTTCTTTCCAGCCCGGATACATTTACGCTGCAGTCCGGAAGCCGTGCGCAGATTTATACCGGAGGGCAAACGGTAACCGTGAGTCCGGATCATCCGTTTTTAGCGGATGGAAGCATTCTGGTAATAGGGGAATCCGGTGGAGTACAGATTGACAGTATTGCGCATCGGGGACAGCCTCAGTGGTATCCGGGTAGTCTGGAGCTGTATCCATCGGAAGGCGGGATTCGAATTGTTAATGAACTGCCGTTAGAAGCATATGTCGAGCGGGTTGTGCCGAGTGAGATGCCGCCGTCTTACGGGGCGGAGGCAGCCAGGCTGCAGGCAGTCTGTACCAGGACATATGCGTACCGGAAACTGACGGCGGAAACACCGGATGCGTATGGAGCAATTGTTAATGATTCAGTTAATTACCAGGTATACAATGCGGCGCCTGCGGCAGAGGTATCTTCCCAAGCGGCTGCCGATACGAGGGGAATTGTGATGACATGGCAGGGAGAGCCGTTTGTTCCATATTTCTTTTCCACGTCCTGCGGCTACAATTCCGGAAATGAAATCTGGGGCGGGAAGCCGCTGCCGTTTCTGCGCACACAGAATCTGACATTCCGGAACGAAATTGATTGTCAGCAGGAAGGTGTGTTTTCTGCATTTATTATGAACTGGGATTATCCGGCCTATGAGGATGACTGTACCTGGTACCGGTGGGACTATTCGATCAGCATGGACAACCTGAAGACGATGTTAATTGGCCGCATTGATCAGCTTTATGCGGAAGTTCCGGAGGCATTCCGGGCAGAAGACAGTGGGGGAAATTCATGCGTGGTGCAGGCGGCGTTTGTGGATGGACTGCAGGAGATCCGTGTTACCAGGCGGCTTTCAGGCGGCATGGCGGCGGAAGCGGCGATTATCTGTGAGCAGGGAACCATTTACGCGCAGCGGGAGATGATCCTACGGCGGCTGTTCGGAAGTCCGGCCCGTCTTTACCGGAACCAGTCAGATGAGGGAAGCGGCATCAGCGAAGGCGATTATCTGCCAAGCGCTTTTTTTTATCCGGCACAGATCATAGAAAATAATGCGGTAAGCGGGTATACATTCTGCGGCGGCGGAAACGGGCACGGGATTGGTCTGTCCCAGAACGCGGCGGCGGCGCTGCTGCAGAATGGACTGACCTGGCAGGAGGTGCTGCAGTTTTTTTATCTGGGAACCGGGATGAAGGTTGTTTATTGAGACCCAACATCGGGTGCTGCTTGAGTAAAGCGTGAGTAGCAGCCGGATTTTTGATTCCGTGCGGTATCCACTGCGAAAATGGTTGCGTGATTGCGGTACGGGGGGTATAATGGTATCGTTATTGCAGATTGCGGGAATGAGCAAGTAGCGAATGCGGATTGTGAATATCTGCTTGACCGCGCTCTGGAGAATGTCTGAAAAGCCGCCGGAGAACTGACGGTGAAGCGAAACGGACCAGGAGGAAAAAAGCATGGATAAGATTGTAATGAAAACGCCGCTTGTAGAGATGGATGGAGACGAAATGACCAGAATTCTCTGGAAAATGATCAAAGAGGAGCTGATCCTTCCATTTGTTGATCTGAAATCAGAATATTATGATCTTGGCCTTGAGTACCGGGAAAAGACAAAGGATCAGGTAACGATTGATTCGGCTATGGCCGCCAGAAAGTATGGAGTTGCCGTAAAGTGTGCGACGATTACGCCGAATGCGGCCCGTGTGAAGGAGTATAACCTGACGCAGATGTGGAAGAGCCCGAACGGAACGATCCGCGCGATCCTGGACGGAACGGTGTTCCGTGCGCCGATTGTCGTAAAGGGAATCGAGCCGTTGGTAAAGAACTGGAAGGCGCCGATCACAATTGCCAGACATGCGTACGGGGATGTGTACAAGGCTTCTGAGATGAAGATTCCGGGACCTGGGAAGGTTGAACTGGTCTATACGGCGGCAGACGGAACGCAGCAGAAGGAGCTGGTCCATGAGTTCCAGTCCGCTGGAATCGTACAGGGACAGCACAATCTGATTGCGTCCATTGAGAATTTTGCGCACTGCTGCTTCCGGTATGCGCTTGATACGAAGCAGGATCTGTGGTTTGCGTCAAAGGATACAATTTCTAAAAAATATGACCATACATTTAAGGATATTTTCCAGGAAATTTATGACGCGGAGTATGCAAAGGCGTTCCAAGAGGTCGGAATTACCTATTTTTACACGCTGATTGACGATGCGGTTGCCCGCGTGATGCGTTCAAGCGGCGGATACATTTGGGCCTGCAAGAACTATGATGGTGATGTGATGAGCGATATGGTAGCGACTGCGTTCGGATCACTGGCGATGATGACCTCTGTGCTTGTGTGCCCGGATGGTACGTATGAGTATGAGGCAGCACACGGTACAGTTCAGCGTCACTACTATCAGTATCTGGAAGGAAAAAAGACATCTACCAATCCAGTTGCGACGATCTTCGCATGGTCCGGAGCGTTCCGCAAGCGCGGAGAACTGGATCAGCTGCCAGAACTGGTATCGTATGCGGACTGTCTGGAAAAGGCGACGATCAAGACCATTGAGGATGGAACAATGACCGGCGATCTTGCGTCAATTTCTACGCTGGAGCATGTAACCCGTGTGGACAGCGAAAAGTTTATCGGCGCGATCCGCAGAAATCTGGAGGACATGCTTGCATGAGGACGGTTTCAGTCGGAAGCGTTGTACTGGGAGAAGGAAGACCAAAGATTTGCGTACCGCTGATTGCAGAGAATCTGACGCAGTTAGAGAGCCAGGCGCATGCAGCGGCCGCGGAGCCGGCGGCAGATCTGGTTGAGTGGAGAGCAGACTGGTACCGGGATCTGGAAAAGCCGGATGGAATCTGGGAAGGCATGCGGCTGCTGCGCAGCTGCCTTGGAACATTGCCAGTTCTGTTTACCATCCGTACAAAAAAAGAAGGCGGAGAGGCAGATCTGGAGATGAAGCGTTATCAGGAGCTGATCCTGGAGGCGGCCAGACAGGGAGCAGACGCGGTGGATGTTGAGCTGTCCGGCGGCGACAGTCTGGTTCGTGCTCTGGCAGATCCGCTTCACCGAAATTCGATTCCGATGATTGTGTCCAGCCATGATTTTAATGGGACGCCGGATACAGAAGAAATGGTTAGCCGTCTGATTCATATGCGCCGCCTTGGGGCAGACTGCTGCAAGCTGGCTGTTATGCCGGCAGATGCGTCTGATGTTGTACGGCTTCTGGATGCAGTGTGCCGGTTCCGGAAGGCAGAGCCGGATGCGCTGCCGATTGTGATGGCAATGGGGAAAACCGGCGTTGTCAGCCGCATCAGCGGGAAAACGTTCGGATCGGTGCTGACATTTGGTACGGTTGGCTGCGCCAGTGCGCCAGGGCAGCTTGCGGCATCGGAGCTTCGGAAGATTTTAGAAATCCTTGAGCAGGAAAATTAAAAAACTGAGGTTTCCTTCAAAAATGAAATGAAAAATGCTGTAAAAACCCAATGTCCGTTTTTACAGCATTTTTATTTTATTGAGTCAAGCGGATATTCGCAATTGAAGCAGGGGACTTCCTTGATTTGTTAAATTAAGATAAATGAAGCTTATTTACACTTTCGATAAATTCCTGGTTCGTTTTGGTGCGGGCAAAATGATCAAGGATACGTTCAGCCGCGTCTTCACTCCGTCCGGAGGAGATGTGGCGGCGGATCAGCGTTACTGCCTCCTGCTCCTGCGGTGTCAGAAGAAGATCCTCGCGGCGGGTTCCGGAACGGCAGATATCGATTGCCGGGAAAATCCGGCGCTCAGACAGCTTGCGGTCAAGGACAAGCTCCATATTTCCGGTTCCTTTAAACTCCTCGAACACGACATCGTCCATTCGGCTTCCGGTATCAACAAGCGCAGAAGCAAGAATGGTCAGGCTGCCTCCCTCACGCATATTTCTTGCGGCACCGAAAAACTTTTTCGGCATATGAAGCGCAGCGGGGTCAAGTCCACCGGAAAGTGTGCGTCCGCTCGGTGTAACGGTCAGGTTGCAGGCACGCGCAAGACGGGTAATGCTGTCAAGAAGGATCATAACGTCCTGCCCGTGTTCAACCAATCTCTTGGCGCGTTCAAGCACCATCTCGGCTACTCGTTGGTGATGCTCAGGCTGTTCATCAAAGGTAGAATAAATCACCTCGACGTTATCGCCTTCGATGCATTCACGGATATCGGTTACTTCCTCTGGACGCTCATCAATCAGCAGGACAATGAGGCGGATTGCCGGATAATTGTGCGTGACTGCCTTTGCAATATCCTTTAACAGGGTGGTTTTTCCGGCCTTTGGCGGAGAAACAATCATACCGCGCTGTCCTTTTCCGATCGGCGCAAGTAGGTCAAGTACACGGAGTGAAAGCGGGCCATCGGGCGTTTCGAGTGAAAGCTTTTCATCTGGGAAAATCGGAGTCAGATCCTCAAAAGAGGGGCGATGTTCCGCTTCGGACGGAGCAAAGCCATTGATTGTATTAATGTAAAGAAGGGCGGCAAACTTTTCGCTTCCGGTTTGGATCCGGCGTACGCCTTCAATCATATCGCCGGTCTTCATGCCGAATTTGCGGATCTGCGCCGGGGAAACATAAACATCGTTATCGCCGGTCAGATAATTGTCAGAACGCAGGAAGCCGAATCCTTCCGGGTTGACTTCAAGAATGCCATGTGCCGGTTCGCTGCCCGCAAGTTCTCTTGGATACGGAGCAGAGGTCGGAGCGGACATAAGCGGATCCGCCTGGGACAGTGTGGAAGAAGCGGGAACAGCTGGTTCCTGCGGTGGTGTATAGTAATTGTTTTTATAAGGACGCGGAGAAGACTCAGGAATAATCTGATTGTAGGACTGGGTATATCCGCCGGTGCGGCGCACATATCCGCCTGTCATGCCGGATGGCGTGCCGGAAAGGTCGCGGCCGGCCGGTCTGGAATAGTCTCTGGGTTCTCTTGGTTCTCTGGATGAAAAGCGGGAAGTCATTTCACGCGGCATCGGAGGACGGCCGGTTTCTCTGCCGACTGGTTCTCTGCCGGTCTGCGGTCTTCCGGACGACGGGATACGGGAGTGCGGACTGCGGACTCCGTTAAAGGTCCGTCTGGGCGGATAAGCGGAATCAGAATTATAGCTGCGTCTGCGGCTGTCCGAATACCGGGACTGACTTCTCGTTTCCTCCGCGGAAACAGGCTGCTGATTCTGTACTTCAGCAGCGTTTGCGTTTTCCTGTATGGAATTGGTATTTTGTACAGGAGATTCCGAATGTTCGGATGGATTGTCTGATGGTTTCCTGGTGTCTGCCGGAAGCGTTTCTCTGGATGTGTCAACAGTCGGCTGCTGATTCTGCGGCAGCGCAAGCAGCTTCTCGATCAGCTCCGTTTTCCGATAGGTAGTAACACTTTTGATGCCGTTTGACTTGGCAATGTCACGAAGCTGCATCAGGGAAAGAGTTTCTAGTTTTTCACGCATATAGATCTCCTTGAAATGGTTTGCATTCACGTACCGCGGCAGAAAGAAGCGTACCGTTCTGTATGTCAATTGCGGCAGAATGCTATTTAACATTATATCGCAGGAAAGAAAAAAAGAAAAGAATATTTTTGAATTCTTGACGAATCATAGGAAACTTGCTATAGTTATCTATATCTGCCCAAACAGCAAAAGGTGGTGGCATCGTGAAAAAGTGGGGAGAAAAGCCGTATTATTCGCTGGATTATATGCTGAAGAGCCGTTTTGGAGGAAAGCTTTATAAGGTGGCTCTGGACGCTGGATTTACCTGCCCGAACCGGGACGGGACGATTGGCTTCGGAGGCTGCACGTTCTGCGGGGGCGGTTCCGGGGCATTTGCCGGGGACCGGAGGCTTCCGATTTCAGAACAGATCGACCGGGGGATCGAAGGTTTGACCAAGTTTCATGCCAGCGGCTATATCGCTTACTTTCAGGCATACACCAATACCTATGCACCCATTGATGTGCTGAAGCGGATTTATGAGCCGGCGTTTGCTCATTCGAAAATCCGTGTTGTGTCAATTGCGACCAGGCCGGACTGCGTAGATGACCAGGTTGCGGATCTTCTTGTGGATTTTTCCAAAAGGAAGCCGGTTTGGGTGGAGCTTGGTCTGCAGACAATGCATGAACGGACAGCGGAGCGGATCCGCCGCGGTTATTCCCTTGTGTGTTTTGAGGACGCTGTAAAGAGACTCAGACAGCGCGGGATTGAAGTAATTGTGCATGTCATTCTTGGACTTCCGGGGGAGTCTGAGCAGGATGTGCTGCAGACCATTGCCTATTTGAACGGAATGGATATACAGGGAATAAAACTGCAATTATTACATGTGATAGATAAGACAGATTTGGCCGGACAGTATCTGGCGGGGGAATTCCGGGTACTGGAAATGGATGAATATGTGAGGCTGGTGTGCCAGTGCATCGGACATTTGTCGGAGAAGACGGTGATTCACCGCCTTACTGGGGACGGTCCGTCTGATGAGCTGATTGCGCCGCTCTGGAGCAGGAAGAAGCTGAGCGTACTTAACGCGATTCACCACGAGCTGAAGGAACAGGGGATCAGTCAGGGCTGTCTGGAAGGGGATACATATGGTTTCTGAACCAACAACATTATATAAGCTGATGGTATTGTACATGCTGAAGCGTGTCAATTTCCCGCTCTCAAACGGGCAGATGTCCGCTTTCTTCCTTGACAAATCATATACAAACTATTTCACTTTTCAGCAGGTAATCAGTGAACTGCTGGAAGCGTCGCTGATCAGCAAGGAGACAATCCGCAATACGTCTCTGTATGAGATGACCAAGGAGGGAGAAGAGGTTCTTTTTTATTTTGAAAATAAGCTTTCAGACGCGGTTAAACAGGATATTGAAGAGTTTCTGGAAAAGAACCGGTACGAACTGCGCATGGAAAATTCCATCCTTGCAGATTATTATAAAACAACTGCCAACGATTATGAGGTTCATTGCGAGATCAGGGAAGGAAAGAGGAAACTTTTAGAGGTGAAATTGTCTGCGGCGACAAAAGATGCGGCGGAGCAGGTCTGCGCAAGCTGGCAAAGCAAAAGCCAGGAGGTATATGATTTCCTGGTGCATACGCTGTTTTCCTGAAACGTGCGCGTGGAACCACTGATATACCGGCCTTTGCGGCTGATATTCCGAAAATAAAATAAGAAAATAAAAAGTGCTGCGGTATCCGGATGGATGCTCCGCAGCACTTTTTGCTTTGAAAGACAGACTTTGCAGAAACCTGCCTGGCTGACTGTCTGAATCGTCAGATATTCAGCAGATCGCTGTATGCCTTCAGCGCGCCGTCGGTATTGTGGGCAAGAACACGCTTTGCAAGAACCTTTCCAAGCTGTACGCCTTCCTGGTCAAAGCTGTTCAGGTTCCATACGAAGCCCTGGAACATAATCTTGTTCTCAAAGTGAGCGAGCAGAGCGCCGAGGGAAGCAGGGGTCAGCTCATCGCCGATGATGATGCTGGACGGACGATGTCCCTTGAAATTTTTATTAAGGTTGCTGTCTTCTTTTCCGCAGGCAAACGCAACAATCTGGGCGGCAACATTCGCGCAGAGCTTCTGCTGGCTGGTGCTTCCTTCAATGGTAACGTCAACGTCCATCTGGCTTTTGCGGAAACCGATGAATTGCAGCGGAACGATATCCGATCCCTGATGAAGCAGCTGATAGAAGGAGTGCTGACCGTTGGTTCCGGGCTCACCAAAGATAACCGGGCCGGTCGGATAGCTGACCGGTTCGCCGAAGCGGTTGACGGTCTTTCCGTTGGATTCCATGTCGCACTGCTGCAGATGAGCCGGGAAGCGGCTGAGCGCCTGAGAATACGGGAGAACTGCTGTAGAAGGATAACCCTGTACGTTCCGCTCATAGATACCGATCAGGGCATCGAGCATATCCGGGTTTTCCAGAGGATTTCTGCCGGCTGCGAGCTTATCCTCCTCAGCAGCGCCGTCAAGCAGCTGAGCAAATACTTCCGGACCGAACGCGAGAGACAGAACCGCGCCGCCGACACCGGAAACGGAAGAATATCGGCCGCCGATGTAGTCATCCATAAAGATCGCGGTGAGGTACTCGTCACTCTTGGCAAGCGGAGAAGTCTCACTGGTAACGGCAAGCATATGCTTGGACGGATTCAGGCCAGCCTGAGTCAGCGCGTTGCGGACAAACGCCTCGTTGGTCAGAGTCTCAAGCGTTGTGCCGGATTTGGATACGACGATAAACAGAGAATGAGCAAGATCAACACCGGCAAGTACAGCGGCGGCATCATCCGGATCCACGTTGCTGATAAACTTTGCTTCCATCAGGAAGGTGTTGTTTGCCTTTGCCCAGTTTTCAAGCGCAATGTAGAGTGCGCGCGGGCCGAGGTCGCTTCCGCCGATACCGATCTGAACAACAGAGGTAAACTTTTCACCGTTTTCATTGACGATTTCACCGGCATGTACCTTGTTTGCAAACTCAGCGGCCTTTTTCTGCTGCGCCAGATAAAACTCACGCTTATCCACGCCGTCTGCAATCACTGCTTTTCCAAGCTGTCTGCGTGCCAGATGATGAAGTACCATACGGTTTTCGCCGGTATTGATGACCGCGCCATTATAAAGCTCTTCAAACTTGTCCGCAAGCTCAGCTTCCTCTGCCAGCTTTGCAAGCGCGGCAAGAACGGTTTCGTCCA
>CAJMMH010000022.1 GCA_905214365.1 uncultured bacterium | reverse complement strand
GTCCCTACCCACTGCTTATTGCTCTTCGCAATTGAAGCAGGGGACTTCCTTGATTCGGTTAAATATTTGTTGGTTGTTCCAAGAGATGGAAAAAAATGATTAGTAGGTGGGAAATTTGATATTGGACCAGGTGTCTACATTGCATGCACCAACTCCCTTTACGCAAAAATACCTGCGTCCACTATTGGATGATGGAACACTCAAGATGACACTTCCCGATAAACCGAAAAGTAAACATCAAAAATATATTACCGTTTGTACCGAATAAATAGGAAGCAGAGCATTGGGTTTCACTTGATTTCGGGGCTTGTTTCTGATATGCTTAAATTACGAAACAACTATGTCCGTTTGCCAAAATATCATCCAATCCAAACTCACTGCTCTGCATCTATGATGCTCCCACAGTTGCCAACCGTACTCACGATCTCATGTCCTGGAGGTATGACTATGGAAAAGATTAAAAATTTAAATGTTTATCAAAAGGTACTCTTTCTTATCATGGTTCTGATGCCGCTGATTTTTGCTGTGATTTATCCTAAGACAATTTCAAGAGTCGGCTATTTGTACAATGACACCATTCTTGTCCCGACACAGGAAAATGGAGATACCGTGTATTCTGGTAAAATCAATGGGGAGCAGACGCAGTTTATCGTATCGGAAGATAAGTCTGTTGTGCTGCGGTATGGCGATGCCGTTTATGGTCCTTATACGGTGAAAGAGGATCCTTCCGCGATCCCAGCCACTGAAGAATCAAGCGACCACCTGACTGGAATTGAAGTCCGGAATGACGGAAAGCTTCTGTTCCGCGGCGGCGCTTTAAGGATCGGTGACGATTACTGGCTTTATAATGAGGACGGAACGGTATCGAATTTAAGAGTAACCTACGCAACCGGTGATGGAATTGAACGGGACGCAAATGGCAATATAATTGATCCAATGGAGCCATCCGCCGCCACGATTTATAAACTGATCAATAACCCGGAATTGACTCATAAGGGAGTTGCTTTTGCCTGGTTCGGAGCTGCATTTCTCTGTATTCTCAATATTTTATCTATTTTGTTTGCCGATGAGCTCTTCCGGCTGCAGCTGTCATTTCAGATCCGAAATGCGGAACGCGCCGAACCAACTGACTGGGAAATCGCCGGGAGATACATAAGCTGGACCGCGATTGCAATTATGGCATTAGTAATTTTTATTATGGGATTACAGTAATACATGGGCTACGACAACCGAATTGTCGCAAAAGATACCGCAAATTGGGGCGTGCAGCTTGCGGCAAACACGCTCTAAAATTCTTCCCGTACCTTCTGGCAGAGTTTGCTGTACACCCGCTCGATAAACCACGGCTCGGTGGACTTTACCGCAATCTCTTCCACCGGAATCCAGGCTGCCGCGCTATTTTCATCCGGCTTGCACCGGATCGGCCGGTCTGGATCGCCTTCCATCAGGTAGGTAACGTTCAGATGCAGATGGGTTGATACATATTTTCCGCGCTTCTCATGTCCGTCCACGGACAGCACTTCGAGGGAAAATGGGCGCTCGGACAATAGCGTGACGCCGGTAAGCCCGGACTCCTCGGTTACTTCCCGCAGCGCGACTGCCTTTAAGTCAGCTTCTCCATCCGCATGGCCGCCGAGCCACGCCCAGGAATGGTAAATGTTATGATACGCCATCAGCACCAGTTTCCGGTCCGGACTGACCACCCATGCCGATGCAGTCAGATGCGCTGCCTCATTTTCCCTGGTCAGAATTGCCGGACCGGTCTGCAGCCAACGAAGGATCTGCTTCTGATCCGCCGCTTCCTGCTCATTGAACGGAATATATTCTTTGATTTCCCGGATCAACTGTTCCATATTTTTTCCTGCCTTTCTCTGCCATAAATCCAACTGCTGTTATCAGGAGCATAAGCCTGATTATTTCAATCCACAGTCGGTATTTTCACGGAATCTGACATATCGAAAATCATTCGACTGTGACTTGCCTCATGTCAGTGAGAGATACCGATTTCTCTCCGCTCATAAATACGCCGGTTCCGCATTTCCACTCTCCGCTTCCACACATCCCCGGCGATTCACTCACACTTTTTCACAATTTTATTCCATTATACCCGATTCCGGTCCCGGAACGCAATGACTTTCTGCCAATCATACCGGCTTAAGTAATGCGTTCCTTTTCTCATATGGTAGCCGATCCGCCCTTCCGGGAAGCTGTCCCCTGCCTGCGGGTATCGGTCCGGTGCAATCAGCCCCGGCAGACCATACAGCTCATACGCTGGCGACGCGGCAAGGCAGGACAGATATTCGCTTTCCGGATCGGCCCAGTCGTCCTCCGATGCACTGCAGACATACAGAAAACGCGGCGCGGCAAGGGCAAGCAGAAAGTGCATATCAAACGGCAGCTGATCTTCCTTATCCGCATACGCAAACAGGTTTCTTCCAAACCAACAGTTTGCTCCCGGATTCTTCATATCCGCAATTTTTTCTCCCTTTTTCTGACGGAACAGCGCCGCTCCGCCCGCGCCGGAATCATTGGACACAGTAATGGAAAAACGCTCGTCAAACATCCCGGCCGCAAGCGCTGCTTTTCCAAGTCTGGAATGTCCCATCACGCCGATTCTTGCCGGATCAATATCCGTTCTTGTCAGCAGGCAATCGACAGCGCGCTGCGCGCCCCACGCCCACATGGCAAGCTTTCCCCAGCTGTCATACGGATTTCTGCTGCAGAATCTTCCGACTCCGCTCACAAATCCATCCTCACGGTCTGCAGCGACATCCTGATAGTACAGGTTTACGATTCCGTAACCGCTGTCAATGATTTCCTCACCCAGACCGTCCGCTGTCTGCGGCTGAAATGACAGGTAAACAAACACCGGATGTTTCTCACCGTCCGCTCCCTTCGGCAGCGTAACCGTACACGGAAACGAAAACCAGGCAAACGGGGAGGTCACACGCAGCTCCACCTGATCGGTATATGCTTTTCCTCCATAAGCGTTTGGATCCTGCTTCATCACAATTCCCTCGGTTTTGGTCGGGAAGCGGCAGGGATAGCCGTAAAACTCGCGGTAAAGAAGATCCTTGATTTCCTTTCTGCGCACTTCCCATCCGGCGGGATCTGTCACGTTTGTTCCGTAATCCCGCAGAAACAGCGGCGGCAGTGCCCTCTTTTTCAGTTCTTCGTCCAAAAATTTCATCTCTTTTCCTCTCTTTCCGCCAATGCACCTATTTCCCGCAGCACACACCGGTCTCCCCAGACAATCAATACCCGGGCTGCGCAAAACTTTCCGGCAGCACGCACCGGCCTCCCCAGGCAATCGATGCCCGGGCCGCGCATGCTGCCTTCTATGTTTATAGATTTCCTTTAAGCATTGCCTTTATCATCGCGTCCAGATTGGCATTAACCCCCAGCCGACCGTCCACGGACAGCGATACCAGCCACAGGGTTCCGTTTCCTTTTCTGAGTTTCTTAACGAACGGCAGTCTTGGCTTCGGTCCGCTGCTTCCCTGGAAGCCCTGCTTTTTGTAGGTATATACGAATGTTTCCCCTTCTTCGCACACGATGCTGCGTTCCCCGATGAAGTCCATATAGCCGCAGGCTTCGTTGTACAGCATGTTCAGATGGTACTTCTCCGCTTCACCGTCCGCTGCGGTGAAAAATACCGGCGAGCAGTTCTGCCAGGAAATTTCCGTGCCAAGCACAGAAACCGATTTGCCCGCCTCATTGGCAAGCCATACGACTGTTTTTCCATCCGAAAACGCGGTTTCGATTGCAGACACGGTATCCGGATCGGTTCCGGACGCAAGAAGTCCGCCGTCCCTGCTTTCGCGGATCCCAAGCGTTTCCGCGTATCCGGCCGCTTTGCTGCCTGCCGTCTCTGCCGCCGCTTCGGTTTTCGGATAGACATAAAACGTCAGCTGCTCTTCATTGATTACGGTTCCATTGGAATCGAGCATGCATGCCTGCAGTGTCATGGTCTCTTCCGCTGCGCACTCCGGGAACCGTACCGGAATCTGACCTGCGCAGACAGATGTCGCTGCCTTTGCCTCGGCCTGCATTTCCCATACCGCAATCGCTTTTCCGTCTCTGCAGAGCGCGGCGCGCACCGTTACGTTTTCTGCGTCCGGCCGGTCATTGAGCAACCAGCATTCCGTTTCCACAGTCTCGCCGCCGTACACATACTGGCGGTCGCAGTACAGGTTCACGCGTAGCGGCTCCAACGCTTCCTGATAAGCAAAGTACGCAGCCTTCGGCTTCCGGTCGCAGCCCACTAACGTTTTCATCCATCCGGCAGGCCATGCGTCGATCAGCAAATGAATCGCGGTATGGCTGATGACGTCCGCGCGTCTGCGATAGGCATCTGTCATCATTTTGGTTGCGATGGCCTGGTGTCTCTGGCTTTCCCGTACCCAGTCCTCTACGGTTGTCTGCTCTTTGTACCAGTCTCCCTGTACCGAATGCGTCTGCGCCTTTACAATCCGGTCCGGATACCAGTTTCCGTCTGGCGCAGGCTCCATCCACTCTTTCGGATACCTGGCGTACATCAGATCCGCGTTGTCAAGACCTTCCGCTCCGTACTCGCCGCAGCCAATCATCCATCCCTGCTTCACCGGCGGCAGATAGCCCTTTCTCAGCCGTCCGATCGGTTCCCCGTGATTGGAATACCACATCGTATAGCAGTGGAAATCCGGCAGTCCCTCCGATGTCGGCGGGTCATAATCGCCCTCTACATTTTTGATGACGCGGTCCGGATTCTCCACGTAAATTGCTTTTCTCGCAGCCACGAAAAATGCCTCCAGCTCATCCCGGAACAGGTCTCTCTGTCCGCGGTAATAATACCGTCTGGAATATTTGCTGTCCGGATCCTCAGTCATGCGCACGCACATTGGCTCGTTGATAAACGTAACAAGCACGGTCGATACGTGACCGCGGATCAGACGCTCCATTTCCGCGGCCTGCCTTACCGCCTCACAGAACTGATTCCGGCGCAGGTAGCCGAACAGCGGCAGATCGCACTGGTGCATGATGCCAAGCATATCAAAGTACTCATAAATCTCTTCCTGCACCGGCCGCTGCGTGACCCGGTAATAATTCATATGGCACATTTTGGCAATCAGAATATCGTCAATCAGCAAGTCCATATTTCCCTGCATGACGCACTGCTGCAAATGTCCCATTTCATTTGCACCGCGCAAAACGCACGGATGGTTGTTCAGGAAAAATTTACCCTTTGGCTCGGTTGTCTCATCGCTGACAAATTTCTTCATACCAAACATCCGGCTCGCCGTGCTGACACACTGGCCGTCCTTCAGCAGTCTCGCCGACACCGTCCCAAGCCACGGCGTTTCCGGCTCCCACAGACGATAACCGATAAGCGGAACCCGGTAACGGAATTCGTTGCTGCCGTTTCCAATCGCATAGACATGCGCCGTCATGCTTCCCATTGTTTCCCCGTGATAGTTTCTCGGAACAAAGACAAGCTCCAGCTCATACGCTTCTTTCGGTGTTCCGGTATAATTTTCAATTCCCACGCGGATTTCCGCCTGATCCGCGTCAATATCCGACCGCACAAACAGATCGCAGATATGGAGCTCCGGGCGGTACTCTACCGTGACTCTGCCAAAGACGCCTGCGCCTGCCGGGCAATGATGCCAGCCGGTTTCCGAATCGTCCCAGCCTGGGCCGGTTGCCGCATACAGCTTGTCACCGTCCAGACGGTCGCCGATTCCAAGTGTCGGAATGTCGTTTTTACACACAATGACAAGCTCATTGTCCCGGTCCGCGTCGGTCAGATCTGTCACATCAAAGGAAAACGGTGCAAAAAATCCCTCATGCCTCCCCGCGAAATTTCCGTTTACATAGATTTCCGCGATATAGTCCACGCACTGAAACTGCAGGCAGACTCTCTGATTCATTTCATGCGGCTCCAAACGGAACCATGTCCGGTAGCAGCCGATCCAGCGCCCGTCCTTATCTGCTGGTCCGCGGTAATCCGGAATCGTCACCTCTTCCCAGCTCCAGGTTTCGGAATTCCGTTCGGTAAGCCGTTCTCCATGTTTCAGATACCGGAACGAAAACTGCTTTAACTCCTGCTTTTTTTCCGTTTTCTCCGGCTTCTGCGAATAATCCGCCATAAATGGAAGGTACTGCTTTCTCATCTGCTCCAGCTGCGCTTCAAATTCGCGTGTCCGTTCCTCCAGAGATTTTTCTCCTTTCCACGCTTCCATCTGAACCGGAAACGGATGATCGGTTTCCGGAAACACATTCCGTTTGACCGATACCGGCTGCACCTCTTCTACCTGCCCGTTGACCGGATGCTTTGTCATCGCAATATCAAGAAATAAATCCTGTCCCGCCATAATCGTCTCCTTATCATGTACTCTCGGAATCTTTTGCGCTTAATTTTATGAGAAGATTTATTGCAAAATCTCTTCTTCCAGCTCCTTCGCGCGTTCCCACTCCTGCCGGTAAAATGCTTCAATTTCCTCCATGCCAAGCATGTCCGCCTCCTGCTTCAGCTTCTCCCACATCCGTTCAGCCTGACTGTCATTCCCCGCATAGATCACTTCCCATGAAACTTCCTCCAGACGTTCTGTCAACTTCTCAATGCTGCGTTCCATCTCTGTCGGCACCTCTTTCAGCAGGTAACAGGCAGTCTGCTTTTCAAGCAGCAGCTCTTCTTGCTCCAGATACGCAAGCACGCCGCATCCATACTCCCGCTCGGAGGCCGGATCTAACGCCGGACCATCATCTTGTCCGCTCTCCGTTTCCGCCGTGCCATCCGCGTTCCATACCGATTCATCCTTGTAAATCTCATTCAGGAGCTCACATGCCTTCTCTGTATCCTCGGAATACCGGTAAACCGCCCAGTACCCGTTGGTTCCGACCGGCCGTTCCCGCTCGATGCAGATCTGCATATCCAATGACGGCACAACCACGTATCCGTCCGTATTCTCTTCCCGGAATCCGAAGCTTTCCATCCGCTGATTGTACACACCCGCCAGCGCCTGATCCGTAATCAGAAAGACGCGTCCGTTCTGTACCTTTCCTTCCATGCTCCGCCGCGTCTGATACCTAGAGTCCTCATCCAGAAGCCCTCCCTGATATGCCTTTGCGTAAAACTGAAGCACCTGCCAGAACATGCTGTCGTCCGAAAAAACAGAGGCGATTTCACCGTTTTTCATGTTGATCTCCATCAGACGTGAAGCCGCTCCATACTCATAGCCATACATCGCTTCCCAGGCAGCAATTCCGGTAAACACGCCTTCCTTTTCTTCGTACAGGGACATACCGAACATCGGCTCACCGGTACTGTTTAACGGACTGGTACGGATCATCTGATTCAGAATTTCCATATAATCGTCCAGCTGTCCCGCCGTCTCTTTCCCTGCCTTTTTCCATCCGCTCTGCATGATCAGCGGAAGCGCTTCCATCATATCGCCCGCGCTTCCGATTCCGGACGGAACCAGATACAATCCTCCGTCCCCGCCAAGTTCGCTCCGGGAATAGTTCAATGCCGTTTCATAGTCCGGATTGCCGTACAATTCCGGCAGAAGCTCCCGGCTTTCATCCAGATCCAGCAACAGTCCGGCCTCCAGATACAGCCTTGCCTGCGTCTGCCCCTGAAACTGGATGACATCCGGGATAATTCCCGCCATCAAATACTGCCGAAGCTTTGTTCCCGGACTGATCCCTCCAGCCAGAACGGTAAGCGCAATTCCGCTCGCTTTCTCCAGCCGTTCCGTCAGTTCCTCTGCCAGCGTTTCATCCTGCTGAATAAAGATCTGAAGAATGCTCTCCTGACTCTGTGTTTCCTTTTCCGCCGCTGCCGCAACCCGGCCCGCAATTATCATGCCTGCCGCCAGAAAATACCTCATCCTGACTCTATGTTTCCTGTTCACCAATTTAATAACTTCTCCTGTCTGCCATAAAACATAATGTATTTTCAACTTCCCGCGCATATGGTATACTTGACTGCAGACGAACGCTCTAAAACGCGTTTGAAGTGAGCGTCTACCCAAAAGCAGGAGGCAGTCCCATGTTCCAAAAATTTGCGCACAGTTATTATTCCAAACTGATTTTATTATGTACCATGCTGGTTTTCTGCATTACAGGTTCCCTGCTGTATCTGTGTCACCGGCTCATCATCCAGCAGGAAACGGCACGCTGTCTGGTCAATTATGAATCTGCTCTGAATACTATGGCATCTTCGCTGACTTCACGTATCTCCGGGTTCCCGGATTTCGTTTATCCGCTTGCCGGCAATACTGACGCGTACGACGCGCTCTGCCGCCTGTACTGCTCCGCCTCCGGCGATCTTTCCTCTGCCGACAGTGATACGCTTCTTAGTACTCTTCATACCATGTGCAGCTCAGATAGCGCCTGCAAGGGGCTTCTTCTTGTCACACGCTTCGGGAAACTCTATCAGTATGATACCAGATATGGGACTCTGATTTCAATCAATCTTGGAAAAACAACATTCCGTTTTACGCCATATCAGATCCAACTGCTGTCTGACACGCAGCTTTCCCTAATGAGCTACGACTTTGACAAGCCCGTATCACGCCTTTACGGCATCAGCGGCACGGTCTTTGAGAAAGCCGACGATTCCGCAACAATCCTCGGTTATCTGATTGCGCTGTTTTCCCCCGATGAGTTTCACACACCGCTGAAAAATCCGGCGCTGTCTGATTCCGCGGAATTTCTGCTCCTGTCTGACAAGTCCCAGGTGCTTTACTCATCTTCGGGAAATTACAGCCCGGATTCCACGACAGTCTCCGCTGTCAAGGAACTTTCTTCCCGTTCTATCTTTTCGGACCCAGTTTCCGTTTCCGGCGAACGCGCGTATATCGGCCGCACTGACAGTTCCTCGTTTCCGTTTTCCGCGGTCTGCGTCCTTCCGGAATCGGCCATTCCCTATTCCTCTCAGGTCCGGCTTCTGCTGTTAGGCGGTCTCGGAATCACGCTTGGCTGCATGCTGCTGTACGGATTTGCCCTCCGCTCTTCCAACCGGCGAGTCAGCAACATCCGGAACGAAATCGCGGCAATTGGGAAGCATGATCTCTCTTACCGCATTTCGGTGCCAAACGCAGATGACGAATTTACCAGCATCATCCGCAGTCTGAACCGCATGTGCGATAAGCTGCAGAAACACGTGGAAGCAACCTATGTTTTTGAACTGTCCCAGCGGAAAGCCGAGCTTTATGCCATGCAGACAAGCATTAATCCGCATTTTCTTTACAATGCTCTGGAACAGATCCGTGTCCAGATCCTTCACGGCAGCAAGGAAAACGCGTCCCAGATGCTGCTTCTGCTTTCAAAAATGTACCGCTATCAGACCAAGCAGGATCTTTTTATTTCCATCGGCGAGGAATGCGCCCAGACGGAAAACCTGATTAACCTGTACTCCTACCGGTTCACCGACTGTGATTACGAGTTTGACGTGAACAACTCGCTGCGCAAATACGGTCTCCCCAAGAACATCCTGCAGCCGTTAATCGAAAACTGCTTTGTTCACGGCTTCCGCAATGAAGATCCCGACGGATACAACATGATCCGGATTGCCATTTCCAAACAGCAGGAAGGGGACCGGCAGATGCTGCTGTTTCTTGTGGAAAATACCGGCGTTACCCTGTCTGCCGAGACCTTTGCTTCCCTTCAGGAACGCCTGTCCAGACCGGTCATTGACGGTGATTCCAATGGTTTTGCCCTTTCCAACGTCAACAGCCGCCTGAAACTGATTTTCGGGGAAGATGCGGCGCTGCATCTTTCCCCGATGAACGATGGAACCGGATTCTGTGTTTCCTTCCGCATCCCGCCGGTTCTTCCTCACGATCTCTCGGAGCATCTGAAGGAAATTTCCAGACGGATTTCTCCTTCTGATCCTTCTCTTTCCAGTAAAAGCTGATACAGTGTCCGGTTCCGGACGCTCCTTTCTATTACCCGGAAGGAAACGCCGTCGGGAATACGGATCCGGCAAATGCTGTTTTTTCCTTCCAGTTCAATACCGCCATTCCGGATCTGCGGACAATACCAGGTGTTGAACAGCTGGCACACGCCGGTTCCTTTTCCCGCTTTCAGACTGTACCGGTCTGTCACAGTCAGCTGACCAGGTCTGGCGGAATCAATGTCTCTCGTCCAGCTCTGGTAATACTGATCAAACATCACTCCCGGATCCATCGTTACATGAAGCTCGGTTTCATCGCCGGTTCCCCTTGGCATCCAGGAAAACGGGACCGGATTGCTCGGATGGGGACGCTCGTCGGTTCCCGTTGGAAGCAGCATGTTGTGGTAATCACACATCTTCAGCGCACGGCTCTGCGCGCTTCCATACGACACCATGCCCGGATCAGTCAGGAACATTTCTCCTCCGTACTCTAACAAAAAGCTTCCCTTATCCTCATGGTTATGCCCAACGCCAGCCTTGTTTCCCATGACAAATACCTTCATCATCCAATTTCCCTCTCCGCGCGCGGAAGAAAGATATCCGGAGTCTTCGAGACGCAGAAAATGCTGATGCGGATTGTCCTCTTTTGGAATCCGGCTGTCCAGAAGAAACGAAATCAGATCGTTCGGCAGGCCGCCCATTTCCTCTTTTTTCCGATGATATGCATTGACCCAGCAACTGTCCGGCATCGCGTACGCCATAATGGCAATACCGCGGATCTCCTGCGGTTCAGAGAAATCACAGATTGGAAGAAAGGTCCCCTGATCCGACGAAGCGCTCAGCGCGTCGATATAGCCATCAGTTTTTAAAATTGGCTGCGGCAGACAATCGCGGAATTCTTCTTTTTTTGCTCTCGCGTACCAGAACAGACCGGCCCCCGCGTACTGCGGCTGGCACAGGAAATAAGAAATTCCCTCGTCCGTCGATCCATCCGCGCCGACAACCAGCTTTGCGCTCGCTTCAATATCCTGCCGCGCCAGTTCCATGTACGGAAGCAGCCTTGGAAATTCACGGGATAAAACCGCGTACGCGCTCATCCGTCCGTAGCTGTACCAGGCAAGCTGATTACAGCGGAAAATGGAATCGTAACGCCACACAACAGAATTTACTTTGGAAAGTCCCTTTTCCATCATCTGCCGGTAAATCATCTTTTTTGCTTTTTCAGTGAACATCTCGCCCGCGCAGTCCAGCACTGCCGCAATGTCTCCTAAAATAATCGCCGGTACAAATCCGGAATGCTCCCACAAACCAAGCGGATAGTTTGCAAGAAAACTGTCCAGCCAATTGGTTGTCATCAGCAGTGACATTACATATCTCGCGGCCATGCGCAGCAGCTTTTTATCCTTCTTTAACAACCCGCACGCTGCAAACTTTTCCCCGATTCCAAATGCCAGATACTGTCCCTCGTCCCGGCTGCGGCAAAAGCGGATATCATCAGTCAGACGCATATAGTCGGCAATCATATCTTCCGGCTTCTTATCCAGATATGGCTTAATATTCTCCAGAAATACATCCCGGCCGCCCTTTTTCAGATGCTCTTCGTACCGGTTTCTCAACTCTTCCAGTTCCTCTTTTGTCACCATCAGACCATACTGCGGGCAGAACGACGGCTCATACGATTCCGGAACCAGAAAACCCTCCCAGGTTTCATCAAACTGCCGTTTTAACGCAATCTGCCGCTCCATCTGCTCTGTATTCTGCGCGCCGAGCCAGTTGATCCAGCCGGTTGCTGCCTCTCCGGTCGTATTGCCGACCGAAATTCTTGCGCACTTGAGCGTATGCGCGCCGTTCAACGGCAGATACAGTTCTTTTTTCCCGGCTCCCAGAGACTCCGCCTGAAGCGTTCCCTGCTCTGTTTCCACCAAAAGCCGCAGAATTCCGTTTTCCGGAATCGCCGCCGATAAAAGCAGCCCGTCAAATCCTTCCACCGACAGCTCCGGTTCATATGTCCGGCTGATTGCGATTCCTTCCTGATCCTTCCCTGTCGTCAGCCACTCATATGGCACATAGCACCAGTACTGTTGTACCTTCGCTCCCTTCGCGCCGTTTTTCTCCAGCTTCCATTCCTTCAGCTCACTTGCCGCCGGATCCCAGAATGCTTCCACCATCGCTTCCCCGACATTATATGAAAATGGCTTTCCCTTCATCCCATCCTATCCTCCTTCTTATTATGTACTCCCGGAATCTTGTTGTGTCTGAATTTTCCGCAAAGGCAGGCGCATAAGGGATTCCGGGAGTACTTTCGTCACCAATAGCCCCTGAACTCCTTTTCCTGATACCGTAGGAGCGCTTCCAGATAAAAATAATCACCGAACGATGTACAGTGCTCTTTCCCGTTGGAATGCAGAAGCAGTCCGTAGCTTTCCGTATCCGCATTCCGGTACGCGGGCGACATCAGGCACGCCAAAATCCGTTCGCCTTCCAGCCGGTAATGCGTTTCCCCGGTTTCCATATACAGTTCGTCAAGCGCGCATGCCGCAATGGCAGCCGCCGAGCTGTCTTTCCTTTTTTCTTCGCAGTCCGGCAGACGGAAGTCCCACGGCGGAACCACGTCTCTGCTTTGCCGCTGTGTCTCTTTCAGGAATCGTTCCGCAAGCTGCCTGGATGTTTCCAGATAGTCCCTGTTTCCGGTATATTGCCATGACAGCGCAAACCCGTAAATGGCCCACGCAAGCCCTCTCGCCCAGAAAGATCCCACAGCATATCCGCAGTGATTCGCTTCCCCCACCGGTATGCCTCCCGCTTCCCGGTACTGCCATCCATGACAGACCGAACCATCCGGGCGGATAAACCAGCGCCTGGTCTGATCGGCATGCCGAACTGCCGTTTCGTAAAATTCCCGGTTTCCCGTCTCCTGCCATGCAAAATACAGAAGCGGAAGGTTCATCATGCAGTCAATAATCGCCAGTCCCGCTGAATGATGATCCTGCACATCCAGACGTCCCCACGCGCGGATAAAACCTGTCTGCGCGTCTGCCCGGCGCGCCAGAAGCGCCGCTGCCTCCACCGCCATGTCCCGGTACTCCGCTTTTCCGGTTTCCCGGTACAATCCGACCGCGTACAGCGTATACAGAAAGCCGAGATCGTGCATCGTATCCATCGGCGTTTTCTTCAGCTTGCTCCAGTATGCCTCCCGAAACGACTCCGCCCATTCCGTCCAGACCGAATCCTTTTCTTTGTGCCATGCCAGAAGTCCTTCTCCCAGGTAAAAGGACGTCATCCACGTCCCGATATGGGAAAACGGCAGAAACGGCTCTTTCCGAAAATAATAGCCGTCCGCGCACGCGCTGTATTCAGCCGGAGGGTTCGGCATCTCCTGCCTTACATGCTTCAGCTGACGGATACAGCGCTCTGTTTCCTGTTCATATTTTCTGTAATCCATTGCTTCTTCTCCCAGTCACGGTTCACGCTCCGCTGCCTGCTCACAAACAAATTGCTGCTCATTTTGTCAATACTCCAGCTTCAGACAGTTGGAAAACGCGGTTGGAAGCCGATCAGGAAGTCCGACAGACAGCTTTCCCGATTCCGCCGTAAACGGAACCTCGCCAAAACCAAGCAGCGTCACATTTTTCACCAGCTCCGGATTCCGGAGTTTCCTCAGCAGCACGCTGTCTGCCGCTCCCATCAGAAAAGCATAAACGGTATTTCCTCTCCGCGTATAACGGATATCATACGGCGTCCACACAGTTTCCTTTTCCGCGTTGGCAGTCGTTGGTCCTTCGCCGCAGACCTCATACGGCCTTGTCCCGTAAATTCCTTCGCCGCAGACTGCCGTCCAATCCGCGATCTGCGCCAGGATATACCGACACTCCGCATCGATCGTTCCGTCCGGCCGCTGCGGAATATTCAGCAGCAGATTTCCATTTTTTGAAACTACATCTGTCAGAAGGTCTGTTATCTGCCGCGCGCTCTTATACTGCGCGCGCACATCATAAAACCAATGTCCGAGGCAGGTATCTGTCTGCCACGGCTCGCTTCGTATCTCATTTTCCATGCTTCGCTCAAAATCGAGAAGTCCGATCCTCCAATATTCTTCCCGCCGGTCCTTATGAAGATATACCGACTCATTTTTCCCATACCTTGCTTCACTTGAGTTGTACAGATGCGCTGCCATCGACAGCCCCGGCAGATATGTCGAATCATTCCGGCCCGCATAATTCCGGAAAAACGGAAGCGCCCCGTCCGAATACAGCAGCTGCGGCTGGTACTTGTCCACCGCCTCCTGGACCGCGCGGTACCATTTCGGATACCATGCGTCGTGCCAGGTATAATGATGCCAAACATATCCGGGTTCCGTCGTAAATTTATTGTCATGGTAAAAGTCTGTATACTCCGGATTATTCCCGTCGTACGGCACACCCACGTACGGTCCCTTCGTATCGCAGAGCTTATTGGTATTCATCCACTCAAAACTTGCCCCGTGGTGTTCACTCAGCCCAAAAATTAGTCCGGCTCCTTCGGCCGCCTGCTTCCACGCGCCGACAATGTCTCTGTGCGGCCCCATGTTGACACTGTTGAACCGGTTTTCTTTGGAGTCAAAATTAAAGAAATTGTCATGGTGCATCGCCTGCGCGACAAAGTACACTGCTCCCGCCTTTTTATACAGCCCTATCAGCTCGTCCGGATCAAACGCCTCTGCTTTCCACTGCTTTACCAGATCCAGATACCCGGTTTCAGACGGATGCCCGTAGCAGCGCAGATGGTGCAGATATTGCTCCGACCCCTCAATATACATATTTCTTGCGTACCAGTCCCCATACATCGGAACAGACTGCGGCCCCCAGTGAGACCAGATTCCAAACTTTGCGTCCTGATACCATTCCGGACACCGGAAATGGTACAGCGAATCAAAATCCGCCGTAAACGATCCGGATTTATACGGATACTTTTCTGCCATTTTCCTTTTCCTCCCTTTCACACATTTCACCGGTCTGCAGACGATCTCCGGCTATCCGCCTGCTCATCTGCTGCCCGCTGCGCCTGTTCCCTGCTCTGCATCCTGCCGCACACATTCCCCCCGTCTGCAGTCCGCCAGGCACAGTTTTCTGTCTGCCAGCACCTTTTTCCAACGATTTTATTACCTGTATCATAGCAGTTTTTCCGTGATTTTTTATTGAATTATTTTCATATTCCTTCCACTTTTTCAACATATCTCACAATTCCCCGTTTGTTTTTCCCTTAATTTCCTTGACTTTCTTTTCTTTCTCCGCTAAACTGATTACCAGAAATATATTGGGTAATGTACTCCCGGAAGCCTGCTGTTCCTGACTTCTTGCGGGTATATCATAAATGTACTCTCGCAAATCCAGGCACAACGAGATTCAGAGAGCACATATAACTTCAGGGGGGGGATTTACTATGTATCAGGTCGTATGCGTTGACGATGAAGCGTTTGTTCTGGAGGATTTGAAGCGGTCAATTGACTGGATGGGCTTCAATATGGAAATTGCCTGCGCAACCACCAATCCACTCGACGCGCTTGCCTATCTGAAAACACACCCGTGCCACCTTCTGCTGACCGATATTTCGATGCCGCAGATGAATGGAATTGAGCTGATTCGCGCGGCAAAGCAGATCAATCCGCAGATTTCGATTCTGGTGCTTTCCGCTTATGATACGTTTGACTTTGTGCGCTCAGCCATGCAGCAAGGCGCAGAAAATTATATTTTAAAGCCGCTTGACCCGCATGAGCTTTCCGAATCGCTCAGTGTCGCTGCAAGCCACATTGACAGCCGCAGCAAAATGACGCGCAACTTCGGGCCTGCCATGCTTACGTTCCGAAGCAACTTTGTGGAAACCTGGTGCAAGGGCAGCCTGAATGAGGAAGAGTTTCTTACGCGCGCCGGAATCCTCGGCGTCAACCTGGAAGCCGACAACTATACGGTTATCATGTTCACCGCCGCGAAGCTGTACTCCAGCCAGATGCCGCTTCTATTTGATGCGCTCCTTTCCCTGTTTGTCGGAAATTACAGCGCCCACTTTTACTTTGAAACACCGGAATGTTTTGTCTGCATCCTGACGAAAACGGAAAACAGTTTCAATCTATTCCGTTTTCAAAATGAAATCGACCGGCTCCGTCCGATTCTTCCATTTCCATTCTGCGTCCTAGTCGGCACAACGGTTGACAATTATCTCGATGTCAGCAGCAGCTACCGGGAAGTGAAAAAATTCATGTATCTGAAGTACACGCCGGTTCCGTTCCTCGTCTGCCGCAACTTTTACTTCTCAGCCGCGGATATGCAGACAATTGAACAGGATCTCTCCGTGACAGATCCGGAACAGTACCTGAACGGAATTTTCACCATTCTGGACCAGGTTCCGGCTCCGCAGCGGATCTCCTTTGAGCTCTCCGTTACCAACTGGTGCGTCAGCCAGGCAGTCATGCTCACTGACACAGCGCAGCTGCAGCAAATCATCCGCCCAATCGTCTGCAGCCGAAACGACATGGATGAGATCCATTCATATCTGCGCTCACTGGTTACATCCGTCCGTCAGATTCTGGATCTGTCCACAAACAGTTCCGCCAGACAATATGTAAAAAAGGTAATCGATATGATTCACGATTTTTCGGACAAAGAAATTTCTCTTAAAACGCTTGCCGTCCGTCTGAATATGAACCCATCCTATCTCGGTTCCATCTTCCATCAGCAGACCGGAAGATATTTCAACGATTATCTGAACGAAGAACGTCTAAAATATGCCGCTAATCTGATGAAAAACCGCAAACTCAGCCTAAAAAACATTGCTGATCAGG